>JAXDPG010000209.1:0-4370 GCA_034668485.1 Sphingomonadales bacterium | reverse complement strand
CGCCATAATTGCTTGCCCGAACGGCCCTCCAGGATTACATCGCCAGCCAAGCCGGCCGCTCCGAGAGGGGCGGCCCTATTCATTTTTAATTCCCGGAGACAAGCCAGTGGCCCAGCCCCTGATGCCCCATGCGACCGCCGCCTGGCTGGTCGACAACAGCTCGCTCACCTTCGAGCAGATCGCCGAATTTTGCGGCCTCCACATTCTCGAGGTGCAGGCGATCGCCGACGATACGGCGGCGACCAAGCTCACCGGCCGCGACCCGATCCGAGCCGGCGAATTGAACCAGGAGGAGATCGACCGCGGTCAGGCCGACGCCGGTTACAAGCTTCGTATCCAGAAGGAGCCCGACCAGACCCGACGGACCAAGGGCCCGCGCTACACCCCGGTCTCGAAGCGTCAGGACAAGCCGGACGGCATCGCCTGGATCATCCGCAACCATCCCGAGATTTCCGACGGCCAGATCGGCAAGCTGATCGGCACCACGCGGTCGACCATCGCCGCGATCCGCGACCGCAGCCACTGGAACATCGCCAACATCCAGCCCAAGGACCCGGTCACGCTCGGCCTCTGCTCCCAGCGGGAGCTGGATGCGATCGTCGCCAAGGCGGCCAAGGCGGCCGGGATCGAGCCGGCGCCGCAGGACCATCGCCTCGCCGGCGACCGCGAGGCGCTGATCGAGGAGCTGCGCCGCGAACGCGATACCGCCGCCCGCGAGGCCGAAGCCGCGCATGCCGCCGAGGAAGCGGGCGAAGCCGCGGCCCCGCGCGAGCCGACGGCCGATGACCTCTTCAAGAGCTGAACCGACCGCCGAGCCGGCCAGCCCCGACGTCTCGCTGACCGATCCGGACGAGGCCTACAGCCACAAGGGCCTGACCTACCCGCTCGGGCGTCGCGGGCCGGATAACGGGGAGTTGATCGCGCTCGCGGACGGTGTCGGCTGGGCGCGGCTGCCGATCCCCGGTTCGCTCAGGCATATAAATGTCTGGGTGCTCGAGGATGGCGGGGGCGTCGCCCTCGTCGACACCGGCCTCGACATAGCGCCGTGCCGCGAAGCCTGGGAGGCCTTGTTCGCCGGTCCGCTCGCCGGCCGCGCCGTCACCCGGGTGATCTGCACCCACTTCCATCCCGACCATCTCGGCCTTGCCGGCTGGCTGACCGAACGCTTCGCGGTGCCCTTGTGGATGACCCGGGGCGAGTGGCTTTTCGGCCGCCTCCTCGCCAGCGACATCCGCGACGCGCCGCCGAGGGAAGCCATCGCCCACTGGCGCGCGGCCGGCTGGGACGAAGCTCGGATCGAAGCCGAGGCCGCGAAGGGCTGGGGACGCTTCGCCTCGGTGGTCAGCCCGGTCCCGGTCAGCTTCGTGCGCATGGAGGAGGGGGACAGGATCCGCATCGGCGGGCGCGAGTGGCGCATCCTCATCGGCAGCGGCCATTGCCCGGAACATGCCTGCCTGATCGACGATTCGGGCGGGCTGATGATCGCGGGCGATCAGGTGCTGCCGCGGATCACGTCCAACGTCTCCCTCAGCCTCAGCGAGCCGGAGGCCGATCCGCTCGGCGACTGGCTGGCCTCGATCGAGAAGCTGAAGGGCCTGCCCGACAGCCTGCTCGTCCTGCCCTCGCACGGCGAGCCCTTCACCGGCCTTCACGCGCGCCTCGACGCACTCGCCCACGGCCATCGCGACCGGCTCGACGCGCTCCATTCCAGGCTCGACGAGCCACGGCGGGCGGTCGACTGTTTCGGCATCCTCTTCGCGCGCCAGATCGACGACAGCATGCTCGGACTCGCCACCGGCGAAGCGCTGGCGCACCTTCGCCGGCTCGAGGTCGAAGGCCGCGCGGTCCGCGAAATGCGCGACGGCGTCCACTGGCATCGAGCGGTCTGAAGCTTGACCCCGACTGCCCTGCGGCTCATTGCTCCCGTCATGCCGGACCAGCCCGAGGCCATCACGGAATTGTCGTTCGAAGCCGCGCTGAAGCGGCTCGAGGAGATCGTCCGCCGGCTCGAAAGCGGCGAGGCGTCGCTCGACGAATCGATCGAGCTCTACGGCGAGGGCGATCGCCTGCGCCAGCAATGCGAGACGCGGCTGCAGGCGGCGCAGGCGAAGATCGAGAAGATCCAGCTCGGCCGCGACGGGCAGCCGGCCGGCACCATTCCCTTCGACGCCGACTGAGCCGCCGCCATGGCGGACGCCTCGCTCCTCGCGCCCGCGCTCGATCAGGTCCGCGCGGAGGTAGACGCCTTCTTCTCGGACCTGCTGGCCGTCCCGTCCGATGCGCGAGCGCAGCTCTACGAGGCGATGCGCTATGCCGTCATCGGCGGCGGCAAGCGACTGCGGCCGCTGCTCGTGCTCGCCTCCGCCGGCTTGTTCCTCACCTCGCGCGAGCGGGCGATGCGCGTTGCCGCCGCGGTCGAATGCATCCACGCTTATTCGCTAATCCACGACGATCTGCCGGCGATGGACGACGACGATCTGAGGCGCGGCAAGCCGACGCTGCACAAGGCCTATGGCGAGGCGACGGCGATCCTGGCGGGGGACGCGCTCCATGCGCTCGCCTTCGAGATCGTCGCCGACGAGGCGACCCACGAAGACCCGTTCGTCCGCGCCGAGCTGGTCGCCGAGCTGGCCAAAGCGGCCGGGCCGGCGGGGATGGCCGGCGGACAGATGATGGACCTCGCCGCGGCCGAGGCGACGCTCGACATCGCCGCCGTCACCCGCCTCCAGCAATTGAAGACCGGCGCTCTGATCGGCTTCTGCCTCGAAGCGGGCGCGATCATGGGGCGGGTACCGCCGGAGGGGCGGACCCGGCTGCGCGGCTACGCCCGCGACGTCGGCCTCGCCTTCCAGATCGCCGACGACCTGCTCGACGAGGAAGGGCAGGAGGAGAAGATCGGCAAGAAGGTCGGCAAGGACCGGGCCAAGGGCAAGGAGACGTTCGTCACCCTGCTCGGCCACGAGCGCGCGCGCCGGCAGGCGGAGCTGCTCGTCGGCCAGGCGGTCGATTATCTGAAGAGCTACGGCGCGGAGGCCGACCTGCTGCGCGCGATCGCGCGGTTCGCGGTGGAGCGCGACCATTGACGCCGGCCGTCACCCCAGCGAAGGCTGGGGTCCCGGCCGGTGAGAGGCGAAGGCGTTCATCACCCCATGGGGCCCCAGCCTCCGCTGGGGCGACGCTGGAGGGGAGAGCATGAGAACAGGCGTCTATCCGGGCACGTTCGATCCGATCACGCTCGGCCACATGGACATCATCCGCCGCGGCGCGCATCTCGTCGACCGGCTGGTGATCGGAGTCACCACCAATCCGTCCAAATCGCCGATGTTCACGGTCGGGGAGCGGATCGAGATGGTGGCGCGGGAGATTGCCGGCCTCGACGGCGACATAAAGGTCGTCTCGTTCGACTCGCTCCTGATGGACTTCGCCGAGCGCCAGGGCGCGTCGCTGATCCTGCGCGGCCTGAGGGCGGTCGCCGATTTCGAGTATGAGTATCAGATGGCGGGGATGAACCAGCAGCTCAATGACAGGATCGAGACGGTGTTCCTGATGGCCGACGTCTCGCTTCAGCCGATCGCGTCGCGGCTGGTCAAGGAGATCGCCCTCTACGGCGGCGACATCGCCAAGTTCGTCACTCCGGCGGTGGCGGCGGACGTCGCCCGCCGGGTCGAGGCCGTCGGCCGCAAAGGCACTTGATCCTTCCGCCCGCGCCGCGCATCATCGGCACGACGGATTTATCCGGGGAAATCCAGAAACATGCGTATGACGACCTTGCTGGCCCTGCTGCTGGGCCTGTTCCTTTCCGGTTCGGCGCTCGCCCAGGGCCTGACGGCGCCGCCGCCGCCGCCCCCGCTCGATCCGGAGAACACGCTGCTGCTCGACCTGTCGAGCGGCGGCCGCGTCGCCATCCAGCTTCGGCCCGACGTGGCGCCCAACCATGTCGCCCGGATCAAGGCGCTGGCCCGCAAGGGCTTCTACAACGGCTTGATCTTCCACCGGGTGATCGACGGCTTCATGGCCCAGGGCGGCGACCCCAAGGGCGACGGCACCGGCGGCTCCGACCTTCCCGACCTCAATGCGGAGTTTAACGGCCTCCCGCACGTGCGCGGGGCGATCGCGGCGGCGCGTCAGGGCGCGGCCCAGGACGCCTCCGCCGAGGACGTCCGCAAGGCGGAAAACAGCGCCAACAGCCAATTCTACATCATGCTGGCGCCGCGCTTGGCGCTCGACGGCAAGTATACCGTGTTCGGACGGGTCGTCAGCGGCATGAACTTCGTCGATGCGATCGAGAAAGGCGAGCCGCCGGCGAGCCCGACCCGGATCCTGCAGGCGTCGATCGGCGCGGACAACAAGCCGCCGCCGGCGCCGGGCAC
>JAXDPG010000208.1:0-9048 GCA_034668485.1 Sphingomonadales bacterium | reverse complement strand
GGCGGACCGCGATCGTCGCCGCGCTCGAGCAGGCCGGAGTGGCGCCGGAGGAGGTCAGCGAGGTCATCCTCGGCCAGGTGCTGACCGCCGCGCAGGGCCAGAATCCGGCGCGGCAGGCGTCAATGGCGGCCGGGGTGCCGAAGGAAGTGCCGGCGTGGGGGGTCAACCAGGTCTGCGGCTCGGGCCTGCGCGCGGTGGCCCTGGCGACCCAGGCGATCCGGACCGGCGACGCCAGCATCGTGGTCGCCGGCGGCCAGGAGAGCATGAGCCTTTCCGCCCACGCCCAGCATCTCAGGGGCGGCACCAAGATGGGCGATCTCAGCCTCGTCGACACGATGGTCAAGGACGGCCTCACCGACGTCTTCAACAACTACCACATGGGCATCACCGCCGAGAATTTGGCCGAGCAATATCAGGTCACGCGCGGCGACCAGGACGCGTTCGCCGTCGCCAGCCAGAACAAGGCCGAGGCGGCCCGAGCCGAGGGCCGCTTCCGGGACGAGATCGCCCCGGTCACGGTCAAGACCCGCAAGGGCGAGACGATCGTCGACCAGGACGAATATATCCGCGCCGGCGCCACCCTCGACTCAGTCTCGGGCCTTCGCCCCGCCTTCAGGAAGGACGGCACCGTCACCGCCGCCAACGCCTCGGGCCTCAACGACGGCGCCGCCGCCTTGGTGCTGATGAGCCGCGAGGAGGCCGAGCGCCGCGGCGCGACGATCCTCGCCCGGGTCGCCAGCTGGGCCTCGGCCGGGGTCGACCCGTCGATCATGGGCATCGGCCCCGTCCCGGCGTCGAGGAAGGCGCTCGAGAAAGCCGGCTGGACGATCGCCGAGCTCGACCTGATCGAGGCCAACGAAGCCTTCGCCGCGCAGGCGCTGGCGGTCGGCAAGGAGCTCGGCTGGGACTCCGCCAAGGTCAACGTCAACGGCGGCGCCATCGCCATCGGCCACCCGATCGGCGCGTCGGGCGCGCGCGTCCTCACCACATTGCTTTACGAAATGGCCCGCCGCGACTCGAAGAAGGGCCTCGCCACCCTGTGCATCGGCGGCGGCATGGGGATCGCCCTCTGCGTCGAGCGCTGAGGAAAGACGCCCTCCCCGGACGCCGTCCGGTTCGAAAACGGACGATGTTGCACAACTGTGACACTCGCTGAACTTTCGATGAACGGGGCCCTCTCGCTCTTGCGCGGGGGGGCTGAATCGTCTCTCCCTGACGGCTGAGGTCGTGCGGATCAAGCACGCCCAACGAAGAGGGATGAATCGGGATGAGAAAATTTGGCCTTCTGGGCACGAGCGCGCTCGGCTCTTTTTCGGTTATCGGTCTGTCCATCGCGCTCGCCACGCCCGCTTATGCGCAGGACTCCACCGGCGCCGACGCTCCGCCCTGCACCGGCATGGCCGAAGGCGCCGAGCGCGACAATTGCCTCGCCGGCGAAGTCGAGACCCAGTCGGGCACCAACGCCAACGCCGCCGACGCCGGCAGCCAGACGATCACCGTCACCGGCTCGCGCATCCGCAGGCCGAACCTCGAATCGACGGTTCCGATCACCTCGATCGGCGGCGAGCAGTTCTTCCAGCAGGGCGACACCAATATCGGCGACACGCTGAACGACCTGCCGCAGCTGCGCAGCACCTTCGCCCAGCAGAATCCCGGCCTCGGCATCGGCATCGCCGGCCTCAACCTGCTCGACCTTCGCGGCCTCGGCACGTCCCGCACGCTGGTGCTGGTCAACGGCCGCCGCCACGTCGCCGCCGACATCCTGAACAATGCGGTGTCGCCCGACATCAACTCGATCCCGAACGATCTCGTCGAGCGCGTCGACATCGTCACCGGCAGCCAGTCGGCCACCTACGGCTCCGACGCCATCGCCGGCGTCGTCAACTTCATCCTGCGCCGCGATTTCGACGGCATCCAGGTGCGCGGCCAGGCGGGCGTTTCCGAAGAGGGCTTCGGCGGCAACCAATATGTCTCGGTCATGGCCGGCAGGAACTTCCTCGACGGGCGCGCCAACATCACGCTTCATGGCGAATATGCCCGCCAGGGACGCGTCTTCGCGTCGGACATTCCCTGGTTCCGCCACCAGGACGGCCTCCTCGTCGTCGACGTCGACACGGCCGGCCTGCCGCAGGGCAGCGACGGCTTCCCGGATCGCAACTTCTTCCGCGACATCCGCAGCGCCAGCATCAACCGCTACGGTCTCGTCCCGATCACCCAGGCGGGCACGACGACGGCCGTCGCCGGCGGCACCCTTGCCGCGGGAACGGTCATCACGGCCACGCCCCAGGCGTGCGGCCAGGGCATCGGCACCACCAACGGCGCCCCGGGCGTCGGGTCGGGTGCGTCGGTCGGAACGCCCTATAACTGCACCTACGTCTTCACGCCGGCCGGCCAGCTCATAACCCAGACCGGCACCCGCCTGGGCCAGGGCATCATCGGCAGCATCATCGGCGGCAACGGCCAGACCGGCCGCGAGGACCGGCTGCTTTCGGTCTTCCCCTTCACCGAGCGCTACAATTTCAACCTGCTCGCCCACTTCTCGATCAGCGACGCCTTCGAGCCGTTCGTCGAGGCGAAGTGGAACCGGGTCAACGCGCTCGGCAACAATGCCGGTCCGTCGTTCATCCAGGGCACGTTCGGCCAGTTCGACACCCGCGAGCGGATCCGGCTCGACAATCCGTTCCTCAGCCCGACCGACCGCTCCGGGATCGCCAACGCCATCCTGGCCTCGGGCTGCAACACGAGCCTGACGGCGGCGTGCGCCGTTCCCGGCGTCGCGAGCAGCTTCAACCGGACAAGCCGCGCCGATCCGACACTTCCCGGATCGCCCGCGCAAGGCATCGGCGGACCGCTGAACGCGGCCGACCGCGCGGCGATCGCCGCCGGCACCTACCGCTTCGTGGACGCCCGCCAGCTGCTCGACGCCGGTATCCGCGACGAGCAGTTCCAGCGCGACACCTATCGCGTCGTCGTCGGTGCCCGCGGCACCTTCAACGACGACTGGAACTACGAGCTCTCGGCCAATTACGGCAAGTTCAAGCAGGACGTGACCACGTTCGGCTTCATCGATCGCCAGCGCTTCCTGCTGGCGCTCGATGCCGGCCGCGCTACGCCGGGCGGCCCGATCCAGTGCCGGTCCCAGTTCGATCCGGCCGCCCGGGTCCCGTTCGCCGGCAGCGATGCCAAGCTCACCAGCGACATCGCGGCGTGCGTCCCCTACAACCCCTTCGGCGGCGCGGATAACAGCGCGGCGGTCAATTATTTCAGCGTCAACGCCCACACCAAGGCGAGCCTGTCGCAACTCGACCTGCTCGGCTATGTCGGCGGCGATTCCAGCCAGATCTTCGAGCTGCCCGGCGGTCCCATCGGCTTCGTGCTCGGCGCCGAGTATCGCCGGGAGCGCGCGAGCTACGTCGACGACCCGTTCGTCGAGAGCGGTGCCACCAACTCCGTGGTCATCGGCCTGTTCGACCCGCCGACCTTCGACGTGAAGGAAGCCTTCGCCGAGATCCGTATCCCGATCCTGAAGGACGTGCCTTTCTTCGAGGAGCTGAGCCTCAACGGCGCCGGCCGCGTGTCGGACTATGGCGGAGCCATCGGCAGCGTCTGGACCTACAATGTCGGCGGCGATTATGCGCCGGTTCGCGACCTTCGCTTCCGGGCCAGCTACGGCAAGGCGGTGCGCGCTCCGAACGTGTCGGAAACCGGCTTCCCGGCCGTCCCGAACTTCGCTCCGGGCTTCCTCGATCCCTGTGCCTCCGGCCAGATCGCCAACAACCCCAATCGCCAGGCGAACTGCACGGCCGATCTGGGTGCGCTGCTTTCAGGGCTTCCCAACGTCGCTTACTCGCTTCCGATCATCAGCGGCAGCAATCCCAACCTGCAGCCGGAAGTGTCGCACTCGCTCACCATCGGCGGAGTCCTGCAGCCGCGCTGGATCCCGGGGCTCTCCCTCAGCGTCGATTATTACAACATCGAGGTGAAGGGCGTGATCGTCTCGCTGAGCGCTCAGGCGATCGCCAACGGCTGCTACGACCAGCCCAGCATCCAGAACCCGCTGTGCGCGGTCTTCACCCGCATCCCCGCGGGGGGCAACAGCCCGGGCGGCTTCTCTCCGGGCCAGATCCTCGAGAACTCGCTGGTGTCGGCGCCGGTCAACTTCGCCAAGCGGGTGCGGACGGGCATCGACTTCAACCTTGCCTATCGTACGCAGCTCAGCAGCAAGGTCCGTCTCGATGCCAACGTGATCTACGTGCACGGCCTCGAAAACAGCAATTTCGAGAATCCCTCGGTGCCCGCCTTCGAGAACCAGATCCTCGGCGAGCTCGGCGATCCCAAGGACGAGATGCGGCTCGACGCGGACCTGACCTACGGCGCTTTCACGTTCGGCTACCGGTTCCGTTACATCGGCCCGATGGTCGTGAATGCCTTCGAGGACTTCAACGAGCTGCCCTCGGCCTGCACGGCCGCGGGCTGCCCGCCGAACAACGCGGACTATGCCGATATCCACACCTTCCCGCGGGTTTATTATCACGACCTTCGCTTCGCCTGGGACCTCAAGAATCTCGGCGGGCTCGGCAAGGCCTTCCAATTCTACGTCGGCGTCGACAACGTGCTTGACCGGCACCCGCCGCTGGGCAGCACCGGAACCGGCGTGGGAAGCGCGATCTACGATATCCGCGGCCGCAACTTCTACGGCGGCTTCCGCGCCCGCTTCTAATTAGGATCACAGCGAATCTCTGGGGCCGGAACGATGTTCCGGCCCCATTTTCTTGTGGATTGGACGAAGTGAGCGGCGCCCCGCCGCCGCTCAGCTGAAGCTGAAGTCGACCGGGGCCGGCTTGATCTGGCCGTCGAAGGCGTGATCGCGATAGGGACCCGAGCGGTCGACCCAGTGCAGGAAGAGGTGTGCCGACCAGCGATTCGGGTTGGGGACCGTTCGGCCGTGGCGGTGGTGCACGCCCTGGTAGAGCACGGCGTCGCCGACCTCCATCGCCACCGACGAGCGGGGCACGGCGCCGAAATCCGGGTCGACCCTCGACGACGGCTCGCTGCGCTCGGTCTCGACCTCGAGCGCCCAGGGCCGGCCGTCGCTATAGCCCAGCGTCAGCGAGAGGCTGTGCTCGCACGAATAGCGGTCGGAATGGACTTTGCAGACGTCCCCCTGGCGGTAGATGCGCAGATAATCGTAAGTGGGAAGCAGGGCCCGGCCGACGATCTGCTCCATCGCCGGCGTCAGCCCCCACAGGAAATAGAGCATCGGCGTGTAAAGGTGTCCGTAAGCCTCGAAAGCGGGCCGGGTCAGAAGGTTGACGTAGCTTGGCGCCTGGCTGAGCGGGATCGGGGCGGGACCGATGTCGGTCTTCAGGCGCTGCAGGAAGGCCTGGGCGACCTCGATCGGCACCAGCCCCTGGAGATGGGCGTAGCCGTCGTCTTCGTAGCTGCCGAGGACTTTCATCGGCCCAGCGCTAATGCGGGGGCCGCCCGACCGCAAGCGGGCGGCGCCGCGGCGCCGGCCTCGCGCCCCGGCTGTTTTTATCGCCCGAGGGCGCTTAGGAAAATGCATGGCCGCCGAAGACATGACGATCCGGATCGAGACGCTGCTGAGCGGCGGCCGCCACGCCGAGGCCGCCCGACTGCTGATCGCGGCGGCGGCGGCGGGACAGACGGCGGCGCTCGCCCAGCTCGCCTCGTGGCGGATCGCGGGCAGCATCATCCGCCGCGACCTGGCGAAGGCGCGAGCCCTCCTCGCGGCAGCCGCCGCCAAGGGCGATAGCGCGAGTGCCCTGCTCCACGCTTCGTTCCTGGCCAGCGGCACCGGCGGCGAAGCGCAATGGCCCGCCGCCCTCGCCGCCCTCGAGGCGCTCGCCGCCACGGCCCCGGAAGCGGCCGCGCAGCTGCGCCTGATCGGAGCGATGGACCTCGACTCCGACGGTTTCCCGGTCCGCCGAATGCCGCTGCGCCCGCTCGCCGACTCGCCCTATGCGGCGGCGGCGGAAGGATTTCTGACGGCGGCCGAATGCGCCTGGCTGATCGCCGCCGCGGAGCCGCGGTTGCAGCCCTCGGTGGTGGCCGATCCGGCGACCGGCCGGATGATTGCCCACCCGATACGGAGCTCGGACGCGGCGATGTTCGGCGTGTTCGCCGAGGATCTGGCGGTCAACGCGATCAACCGGCGGATCGCCGCCCTGAGCGGCACCGCCCCGGCCCAGGGCGAGCCGCTGCAGGTGCTGCGCTACCGGCCCGGCGGCGAATATAAGCCGCACATGGACGCTCTCCCGGCCGAGCCCAACCAGCGCATCCTCACCGTCCTCGTCTATCTCTCCGACGATTATGAAGGCGGCGAGACTCGCTTCGTCCGCACCGGCCTCTCCTTCCGCGGCAAAGCGGGCGACGCCTTGCTGTTCCGCAACGCGGGCGCCGACGGCCGCGCCGACCCGCTCAGCCTCCATGCCGGCCTGCCGGTCACCCGCGGCGTCAAATATCTCGCCTCGCGCTGGATCCGGGCCGGGACTTTCAGCTACCCGCCGCCGAGGCCGCTGCTGGACATCTGACGCCCTCTCCCGTTCTTCACGGGAGAGGGGTTTCTACGCCCGCGAGCTGAGCCACCGCCTCCTCTGCCGGCATGTCATGCGGCACCGTGCGCGAGCTCCAATTCTCGCCGTCATAGGCATAGCGGACGTGGCTGCCGCGGCGGAAGCCGGTGCCGTCCCAGGCGATCACCTGAAGCTCGATGTCGTTGTTCCGGTGCGCGTGCATCCAGTTGAAGCTCTGCAGCTCGTTGTTCCTGAGCCGGGTCGAGGTTGCCGTTCCCGCCTGGACGACCAGCGCCCCGCCGGCATTCTTCACCATCTTGCGCGCCGCCTCGGCATAAGTGCGGTGGAAATGGCCGGCCAGCGCGATGTTGACCCCGGCCTCGCACACCGCCCTGACCGCATCGGCATGCCGCCCGACCGCCTCGTTCAGCTCGCCGCCCTCGCCGATCGGCATGGCGTAGAGCGGATGGTGGGTGACGAGGATCTTGGTCTTGCCGGCCGCGACCGCGCCGAAGCGCTCGCGGATCAGGGCGATCTGGTCGCGGTTGATCCGGCCGTCCTTGAAGGTCAGCGAGCGGGCGGTGTTGATGCCCAGCACCGCCACCTCGTCATTCTCGAACCAGGGGCACAGATCGTTGGAGATATATTTCCTGTAGCGGTGCAGCGGCGCGGCGAAGCGGGTGACGACGTCGTAGAGCGGCACGTCGTGATTGCCGGGCACCGCGAGGATCGGCCAGCCGGCCGAGCGCAGCCGGTTGAGCCAGGCCGAGGCCTGACGGAACTGCTCGAGGCGCGCGCGCTGGGTGAAGTCGCCGGAGAGGATGACGAGGTCCGGCTGCTGCTCCTGCAGCCAGGCGGTGGCGCCCTCGACGACCTTGGGGTCGTGCGAGCCGAAATGCAGGTCGGAAAGGTGGGCGATGCGGGCGGCCATGATGGTTCGTGAACGTGCCGGGGGGACGGCGGTTTCTTTGCTCGTCACCCGGAACTCGTTTCAGGGTCCCGTTCGCCACCCGCTCGGCGGCCCGCGACTGGATGCTGAAACAAGTTCAGCATGACGGTTATTTCCACACTCGTTCATGCCGTCCCCCCAGAGTGGTCAGAAGCTCATATTGCGACAGGCCCGACTGGGCGGCGGCGGCCGGCAGGTCGTAATCCACCTCGACCCAATCCCCCTCTCTCAAATCCGCCGCCTCGTCGATGCAAATCGCGGTCAAATCCATCGAGACCCGTCCGACCACCGGCGCCCAGCGATCGCCGATCCGGGCCCGCCCGGTGCCCGAGAAGCCGCGCAGATAGCCGTCGGCATAGCCGAGGTTGAGGATGGCGATCTCGGCCGGCGCCGGCGCCGTCCAGGTGGCGTTGTAGCCGACGCTCGCCCCCGGCTCGACCCGCCGGCGCTGGACGATCTGGGCCTCGACCCGGACGACCTGCGCGATATGGCCCGCCGCCTCGCGCCGCGGCACCCCGCCGTAGAGTGCGAGGCCGGGGCGGGTGAGGTCGAAGGCGTAATCGGGGCCGAGGCAGATGCCGGCGCTGTTGGCGAGGCTTCGGCGCTTCGCCGGCACCAACGCCGCGACCTCGGCGAAGGCGGTCCGCTGGCGCGCGTTCATGCCGCGATCCTCGTCGGCGCAGGCGAGGTGGCTCATCAAGGTGTCGATCTCGAGCCCGTCGAGCAGATGGGCCTCGGCCGGCGCAAGGCCGAGGCGGTTGATGCCGGTGTCGATCATCACGTCGCAGGCGCGACCCCGGCCCTCCGCCTTCCATCGCTCGACCTGGAGCGGCGTGTTGAGGACGGGCCGCGCCGGCGAAGCGGCGGCCTGGGGAAGGTCCTCGCCGGCGACGCCGTGAAGCACCGAGATCGAGGCCGCGCCGAGCCAGGGGCGCAGCGCCTCGGCCTCGGGCCAGGTCGCGACGAAGAAGTCGCGGCAGCCGGCATTGGCGAGGCGCATGACGACGTCCCTGGCGCCGAGGCCGTAGCCGTCCGCCTTGACCGCCGCCCCGCAGGCGGCGCCCCCGCCCTGCGCTTTGAGCCAGCGCCAATTGGCGACCAGCGCCTCGCCGTCGAGGTTGAGGCGCAGCGGGGAATGGGGCTCGGGCACGAAGGGCGGATTAGCGGGAGCGGAGGCTTCAGGAAACCCGTCATCCCAGCGAGGCTGGGATCCCAGGGGGTGAAAGGCGCCGGGATCTTCGCCCGCCGGGGCCCCAGCCTGCGCTGAGGCGACGCCTATTCCAGCTCTTTGCCCGCGGTCTCGGGGAGCCAGAAGAAGGTCACCACCAGCGCCATCGCCACCACGGCGATCGTGTACCACAGGCCCGCGAACGGATCGCCGGTGCGGGCGACGATATACTGGCTGATGAAGGGCAGGAAGCCGCCGAAATAGCCGGTGCCGATATGATAGGGGATCGACATCGAGGTGTAGCGTATGCGCGCCGGGAACAGCTCGACGAGCAGGGCCGCCACGGGCCCGTAGGTCATTCCCGAGCAGAGGCCGATGAGGACGATGGCAAGCAC
>JAXDPG010000207.1:0-3690 GCA_034668485.1 Sphingomonadales bacterium | reverse complement strand
CCTCGACCTTGGCTTCCTGCGCGGCGGCAGGCCCAAGGATCCGCCTCTTCTTGACCTCGACCACCACCGTGGTGGAGCGGCCGTGGCTGAAGCTCTGCTTGACCTTGCCGGTCTCGACGGTGCGCTTCAGCCCGAGGGGGGCGCGCGCGCCAAGCTTCGGCTTATCTGTCGTCTCGCTCATTATTGTCCTTCGTTCACATCAACAGCCGACGCGTCCGGCGTGCCCGCCGTCGCGGCGTCTAGCCCAGCCTCGGTTCCGATAAAAGCGCGCCACCGGTCGAGCGCCTGCCCCACGCGGGCGGCAGCCCCACGATCCGTCAGGGCGATATGTACCACATTCTGCCGCCCCAGCGCCAATGACAATATGGGCCTTTCGGCTGGAATAACCAACCCTTGCCCCTCGCGCCCGCCGACCCGCCAGGCCTGGTCGAGCTTGCGATTGCCGTCCTCGCCCGCGTCGGCGGCATGGAGCAGCAGCTCGACCTCGCCCTTGCGGAGCGCGTTTTCGATGCGGTCGGCGCCGGTCAGCAGGGTGCCGGCGCGCGCCTCGAGGCCGAGCCGGTCGAGCGCCGCCTGCCTCAATGCGGTCTCGATCCGCTCGCCGAGATCGTCGGCTATGCTGAGCGCCGCGCCCTTGAACGCCCGCGCCAGCGCGCCGCGCAATTTTCCTTTCGCCTGAGCGGCTTCGAGGGCGGCACGGTCGACTCCGAGCCACGCGCCGCGGCCGGGCGCCTTGGCCCGCACGTCGGGCAGCACCTCTCCCTCGGGGGAGAGCGCCAGCCGGATCAGTGTCTCGCGAGCGCCATGCTCCCCGGAGAGGATGCACTTGCGCTCGGGAACGTGCCTCGCGTCCGCTAGGCCCTCATTGGGAGGTTTCCGCAACAGCGTCCTCCCCTTCATCCTCGAACCAATGCGCTCGGGCGGCCATGATGATCTCGTTGCCCTGCTCGTCGGTCAGGCCATATTCCGCCAGGATCCCGCCTTTGTCCTCGGGCCGGTTGCTCTCGCGCTGGCGGCGCTGCTCGGGCCGCTTCTTCTGGACCAGCTCGTCGGTGGCGAGGTCGGCGAGGTCGTCGAGCGTCTTGATGTTCGCCTTGCCGAGAGTCACCAGCATCGCCTCGGTGAGATAGGGCATTTCGGCCAGCTCGTCCGACACGCCCATGGCCCGGCGCTCCTCGCGCGAAGCTTCCTCGCGCCGCTCGAGCGCCTCGGCGGCGCGGCTCTGAAGCTCGGTGGCGAGATCGTCGTCGAAGCCCTCGATCGAGGCGAGCTCGTCGAGCTGGACGTAGGCGACCTCCTCGAGCGCTCCGAAGCCCTCGGCGACCAGCAGCTGGGCGAGCGTCTCGTCGACGTCGAGCTCCTTCTGGAACAGCTCGGAGCGCTCGATGAACTCGCGCTGGCGCTTCTCGCTGGCGTCGGCCTCGGTCATGATGTCGATCGCCGAGCCGGTCAGCTGCGAGGCGAGGCGGACGTTCTGGCCGCGGCGGCCGATCGCCAGGCTGAGCTGGTCGTCGGGCACCACCACCTCGATCCGGCTCTCCTCCTCGTCGATGACGACCCGGCTGACCGTCGCCGGCTGGAGGCCGTTGACGACGAAGGTGGCGAGATCCTCGGACCAGGGGATGATGTCGATCTTCTCGCCCTGCAGCTCCTGGACGACGGCCTGGACCCGCGAGCCCTTCATTCCGACGCAGGCGCCGACCGGGTCGATCGAGCTGTCGTAGCTGATGACACCGATCTTGGCGCGGCTGCCCGGATCGCGGGCGGCCGCCTTGATCTCGATGATGCCGTCGTAAATCTCGGGGACTTCCTGGGCGAACAGCTTCTTCATGAAGTCCGGATGGGCCCGCGACAGGAAGATCTGCGGCCCCCGATTCTCGCGGCGCACCGACAGGATCAGCGAGCGCACCCGGTCGCCGACCCGGACGACCTCGCGCGGGATCTGCTGGTCGCGGCGGATGACGCCCTCGGCGCGGCCCAAATCGACGACGACGTGGCCGAACTCGACCCGCTTGACGACCCCGGTGATGATCTCGCCGGCGCGCTCCTTGAACTCCTCATATTGCCGCTCGCGCTCGGCGTCGCGGACCTTCTGGAAGATGACCTGCTTGGCGGCCTGGGCGGCGATGCGTCCGAACTCGATCGGGGGAAGCGGGTCGACGATATAGTCGCCGATCACCGCGCCCGGCTGCAGCTTCTGCGCGTCGTCGAGGCTGACCTGCTTGAAATAATCGTCGACCTGCTCGCACACCTCGACCACCCGCCACAGACGCAGGTCGCCACTCGTAACGTCGAGCTTGGCTCGGATGTCGTTCTCGGCGCCGTAGCGGGCTCGGGCGGCGCGCTGGATCGCGTCCTCCATCGCCTCGATGACGATCGCCTTGTCGATCAGCTTCTCGCGCGCCACCGCGTCCGCGATGGCGATGAGCTCCGCTTTGTTGGCGGAGGCGACGGGAGCGCCCGCGCTTGCACTGCTAGCCATGTCAGTCTTCCTCTGTCTCTTCGGTCTGTTCGATTTCGTCGGCGCCGTCCGCGATGAGCGGAGCGGTCGCCTGGATGAGCTTGTCGGTCATGACGAGCTTGGCCGACTGGATCGCCGCGAAGGGCAGCGCCATCGCGCCCTGCACCGGCACCTCGACCAGCACTGTCTCGCCCTCGGTCCCGCCCAGCACTCCGGCGAACACCTTACGGCCGTCGAGCTTCTCGGCGAGAACGATGCGGGCCTCGTGCCCCTTCCAGTCGTCGAAGTCCGTCAGCCGGGTCAGCGGCCGATCGATCCCCGGCGAGCTCACCTCGAGCCGATAGGCATGGTCGATCGGATCGGCCTCGTCGAGCAGCTCCGACAATCGCCGCGACAGCCGCGCGCAATCCTCGAGCGTCAGCTGCCTCGTATCCGGCCGCTCCGCCATCACCTGCAAGGTCGGATCGGACGTCCCGCCGATCATCTTGACGCGCACCAGCGCCAGGCCTTCGGCCTGCGCCGCCGGCTCGATCAATCGGGTCACTTCAGCGATATCCGCCACGCACGCTCCGCGAAAACCAAAGCCCTTCGCCGCCGGCCCCGTCCCCGGGACCAGCCTCAACGTCTAACGATGTCGAGGAAGGTGAAGCGCATATAGGCTCGGCCGGCCCGTGGGGCAAGCGGGGAAAAGCGGGCTTAGCTGGGATGGCCCTCGCCATCATAGTCGTCCTCGGCGAGGGCCGGATGGAGCTGTCCGACGAAGCGAATGTGGAGACTCCCATGCACTTCGCCGCGGGGATCGCAGACATCGACGATCAAATTGCCCGCCTTCGCCGCCGGGGACCCGGCCTCGCGCATGACGTGAGCGGCGAAGGACAAGGCCTGGAGCCGGGCCTCGTGATCGCCGTGAAGCTCGCGATCCTGCCGCCCGAGCGTCTTCCGGCCTTTGCGGACGCTGAATGTGTAGCGCATTTAAGCACGTCCCCTTCAATTGCCCGGAATTCTATTTATCCTGCACCGGATTCGGAAGATGGCTTTTTCGACGTCTTTTTCGACGAATGGCGGCCCTTGCGCCAGTTGAGGTCCATGAAGTCAAGCAAGCTATCCACGCATCTGCTAAACTTTCCCTCCTGCCCGCGATTCTCTCCTCCATTCTCTCCTCCGTTCTCCCCCTCCATCTCTCCCTCGTCGAACCGGAATACGGGCCTGTCGCCTGCAATCCGGCGGAC
>JAXDPG010000206.1:0-4595 GCA_034668485.1 Sphingomonadales bacterium | reverse complement strand
GGTCGATTCGTTTAGCGTTCCGCTGCACCCCGCCGGGGGCGGGCTGGGATCCGGCAGGTAGGAGAAGGGGTCGGCCTGGGCGGCGGAATAAGGCTGGAGCTTGGTCGGCTGCACGAAATTGTTGGTGTTGCCCTTGAGGCCGCCGACGGCGGCGATCGGAGCCGCCGTGATCGACGACGAGCCGCCCGAGGTGACGCAGTCGGTGCCGGTGCAGTTGCTCTTCATCCCGCACGACAGGTTGACGTTGGAATTGCCGTTGACGTCGATTCCGGCGGCGGTGCCGTTGTAGAGTGAGATCATGCAGAAGGTGCCGTCGTCGACCAGAGCCGCGGTGGCGTCGGCGCGCAGGGTCTGCGGCCGCTCGGTGAAGATCGACATGAAGGGCGGCGTCCGGGTCGCGGTCAGGATCACCCGAACGGTCCGGTTGAAGCCGAGCCGTGGCCCGACCGTGATCGCCTCTTCCTCGGTGAGGACCGGGAAGGCGTTCTTGTCGAGGTCGCGGTGGACCGCATTGTGAGTATCGTCGTCGAGCGACAGAGCGTAGGCGCCGGCGATCGCGCTCGAATCGGCGGCGCGCTGGAGCTGGCGCTTCCAGACGGCGATCTGGATGGTGTCGACGGCGAAGGCGGCGGAGCCGATCAGCAGCGGCAGGGTCGCCGCGCCCACCACCAGCACGTTGCCGCGGTCGCTCGCGAAAAGATTCCTAAGCCAGCTCAATGCCCTCATCGTCCTCATGTCCTCGCCGGTGCAAAGTGCAGCTAGAGGGGACCGGATTAGGCGAGCGCGGTTAGGGCTTCGTTGAGCGCAATGGTTACCGGAAAATTCGGCATGATTGGACGGCGCCCGTCAGCGCGCCGTCATCCCGGCGGAGGCGGGATCCCGGCGAGAACCGGCGCGGAGCTCTTCGCCCCGCGCGGCCCCGGCCTTCGCTGGGGCGACGGCAGCGTCAATGCCCGGCCGACTTGCCCCACACTTCCGCCAGCCGGGCGTCGCGGCCGCAGCGGTAGCGATAATAGCGATAGGGGACCGGGTTCTTCCGGTAATAATCCTGATGGTAGGTCTCGGCGGCATAGAAGGGGCCGACGGGAAGGATCAGGGTCGCGACCGGCTTCCTGAGCAAAGCCGACGCCCGCGCCCTGGTCGTCTCGGCGACGCGGCGCTCGGCCGCGTTGGCGACGAAGATGGCGGTCCGGTACTGGCTGCCGCGGTCGCAGAACTGGCCGCCGCCGTCGAGCGGATCGACGGTCCGGAAGAAGCGGGCGACGAGCGTCTGGTAGCTGACCTTCGCCGGATCGTAGACTACCTTCACCGACTCCAGATGCCCGGTGTCGCCGGCCGAGACCTGCTCGTAGCTGGGGTTGGCGACGCGCCCGCCGGCATAGCCCGAAATGGTCGAGACGACGCCCGGTATATGGTCGAAATCGGATTCGGTGCACCAAAAGCAGCCGCCCGAGAAGATCGCCGAGGCTAGCTTCGGGGCCGGAGCGGCATCGCCGGCGGCGGCCGCGCCGGCCAGGATCAGGAGGGCGAGGAAGAGCTTGCGGATCATCAGGACGGCCGGAACTTGAGGGCGAGGCCGTTCATGCACCAGCGCTGGCCGGTGGGCGGCGGGCCGTCGTCGAAGACGTGGCCGAGATGGCCGCCGCAGCGCCGGCAATGGACCTCGGTCCGGACCATGAACAAAGTCCGGTCGGGCCCGGTGCGGACGGCGTTGGGCAGCGGCCGGGTGAAGCTCGGCCAGCCGGTGCCGCTGTCGAACTTGGCGGCCGAGCTGTAGACGGGCAGGTCGCAGCCGGCGCACAGGAAGGTGCCGCGGCGGTGCTCATGATCGAGCGGGCTCGAGCCGGCGCGCTCGGTATGGGCCTCGCGCAGGACCGCGTAGCGCTGCGGGCCGAGCATCCGGCGCCAGTCGGCGGGGCTCTTCGTTACCTCGAACCGCTCGGCGGCCTCGGCGGCGGCGCCGCGCTTGCCGAAGACGACGAAGCCGGCGCCCGCGGCGGCGGCGAGGGCCGCCGCCGAGCCGAGGAAGGTGCGACGGGATAGTGGGGAGTGGGACATGAAGAGCCTCCGGAGTGGCCCTTCATACACCTAAGCTGCACCGGGGAGAAACGTGAACTCCTCTCCCGCAAAAAGCGGGAGAGGGTTTCATTCCTAGAACTCCACCGAGACCCGCCCGTAGAGGAAGCGGCCGTTGAAGCCGAAGGGCGAGAAGATCGAATAAGGGATATATTCCTGGTTGGCCGGATAGACTCCGCCGATCGAGGCCGGGCGGGCGCCGAACGGCGAGCGGGTCGGGTAGACGTCGAACAGATTGTTGGCGCCGATCGCCAGCTCGACATGGCCGAGCGCCTTGTAGCGGAATTCGAGGTCGGTGATCCACTTGGCCTTGAGGAAGATGTCGTCGGGCCCGAAGGCGGTGAGGCTGAGCGGATCGCTGAGCGGCGACGCCGCCCCCGGCGACACCACCTTGCCGTAGCGGGTGGTACGCGCGGTGATTCCGAACAGGCCGATGTCGCCGTCGGCGCTGAGCACGATCTTGTCGCGCGGCTGGCCTTGGGTGAAGCGAAGGCCCTCGACCCGGCCGAACAGGACCAGGCCGGGGATGGTGGCGAGCGGCCCGAGGGCGTTGAGGCGCTTGTCGATCCTGGTCTTGTTGTAATTATAGGCCGCCGAGAGCGACCAGTGGCCGAAGCCCGCCATCCGAGTGCGGTAGACGGCGACGACGTCGATGCCGCGGGTGGTCGTGTCGAGGCCGTTGATGAAGAAGCGGGCCGCTCCGACGCTCTGGAAGCCGTTGGCGTCGAGCACCGCCTTCACCGCCGCATTCTGGGCGGCGGTGCCGCTGCCGGCCGCGCCCAGATTCTCGGTCAGGACGATGCGGTCCTTGATCTTGATCTGGTAGAGGTCGGCGGTGATGGTGAGGCCCTGCATCGGATTGGCGGTGGCGCCGAGGCTGACGTTGAACGACTTTTCCGGCTTCAGCGGCTTCGAGCCGAGCGCCAGAGCGACCGGGCTGTTCACCGCCAAGGTCGAGATGTCGACCGGCAGGCCGGCGATGAAGTTGGTCGAGGTGGTGGTGAAGAATTGCTGGTGCAGCGACGGCGCCCGGAAGCCGTTGGAGACCGAGCCGCGCAGGGCGAAGCCCTCGACCGGTTCCCAGCGCGCCGCGAACTTGCCGTTCCAGGTCGAGCCGAAATCGGAGAAATGCTCGTAGCGGCCGGCGATGGTGGTGGTGACGCCCTCGACGGGATCGGTGTCGAGCTCGACATAGGCCGCATAGCTGTGGCGGCCGACGTCGGTCTCGCTGGTCGCGGGAATGCCCGGGAAACCCTGCGCGCCCGCCGGGGCGGCTCGGCCGGGGAAGCTGCAGACGCCGGTGCCGGCGTTGAACACGCCCTGCTGGGTCGTGCAGTTGGCGGCCGTCGTCACGAACGAAGCGCGGAAGAAGGGGCCGGTGGCGTAGGACTGGGTGTCGCCGGGGCGGATTTGGAAATGCTCCTTGCGATATTCGGTGCCCGCCGCGACCGAGAGCGGCTTGGCGGCGCCGATCGCATATTCCTTCGAGAAGTCGAGGTTGACGATGTCCTGCGCGTAGCGCAGCCCGCCCGCGTCGAAGACGCGCTGGCTCTGCGGCCCGAACGAGGTGTTGAGCGTGTCCCGAACCGTATAGTCGAAGCTGTTCTGGCCGTGGCCGAAGGAGAGGTCGGCCTTCCAGCCGCCCAGCTCGGTCTTGAGGCCGACGGTGCCGGCGAGGTCGTCGAGATCGGAATCGATCAGCGGCAGGAAGCCGTCCGGGGTCAGGCCGACGAAGTTGGCCGCGTTCGGAGTCTGGTTGGGCGTCAGCAGGCTGAAGTCGCGATTGGCCGCGGCGCTCTGCTGGCGCCAGTTGGCGGCGCTGACCGTGTCGCGGTGGCCGTAGGAGCCGAAGCCGTAGAGCTCCCAGCTGCCGCCGAGGTCGACGCCGGCATTGGCGAAGAGGTTGTAATCCCTCGTGTCGGGATCGCCGAATCGGAACTGGAGGCGGTTGAACCCGACCTCGCGCGAATCGAAGGCGGGCGGCGCCGGCCGGTTGTAATTGGGCCGTAGGTCGAAGCCGGCGCGGTTGGTGCGGTCGCGGTCGCGGATCTCGCCGGTGAGGTTGAAGAAGCCGTTCGGCCCCATCGGGATGCCGATATTGGCGCCCCACGTCATCTGGCGGCCGTCATGGGCCTCGCGCTCGCCGTTCGAGTTGGCGAGGAAATAGCGGTTGTCGGCCGGGTCGAGCTGCGGCTGGCCGGCGCCGTTCAGCTGAAGGCCGGTGACGTTGGCGACATTGTCGACCGTCGTATAATATTTGCCCCAGGTGACCGAGGCGCGGCCGCCATGATCGGCATTCTTGAGCTGGATGTTGATGACGCCCGCGATCGCGTCCGAGCCGTATTGGGCGGCGGCGCCGTCGCGAAGCACCTCGACCCGGCCGATGGCGAGGCCGGGGATGAGGTTCATGTCGACGGCCGCCGAGCCGCGGCCGACCGTGCCGTTGATGTTGAGGAGGGCGGAAACGTGGCGGCGCTTGCCGTTGATCAGGACCAAAGTCTGGTCGGGGCTGAGCCCGC
>JAXDPG010000205.1:0-7704 GCA_034668485.1 Sphingomonadales bacterium | reverse complement strand
GCCGCCGGGAGGACGCACAAACGAAAAGAGGCGGCGGAACCTGGGTTCCGCCGCCTCCTGTTCAAATCGCTGGTGAAGCGATTAGGCCGCCGACATGTCGTTGGCGACGGTATTGAAGGTCGTGCCGAGGCTGGTGCCGATGTTCTGCATGGCGGCAATGGCAGCGACGGCGATCAGGGCCGCGATCAGGCCATACTCGATGGCGGTGGCGCCCTTTTCGCTCTTCAGCATCTTGCGAATGAAGTTCATTTCCGGTCTCCTGTTCCAAAGCTTTGGAAGTCCACACTTCCTACCGCCCCCTGTTCCACTTTGTGGGCGGACCCTTCCGATTTAGGCCAAGGAAGTTTCCAAAAGGTTATCGTTTAGGCGGTGTGGTTGAGGACGTCGGAAGAGACGTCGTTCCACATCGTCGTCGTCTTGCCGGCAACCGCGTTCAAGCCCGCGATCATCGCCAGCACGATCAGGGCGCAGATCAGCGCATATTCGACGGCGCTGGCCGCCTTGATGTCGCGGATCAGCTTTGCAAAGAGTCGCATCAGCCTTACCTTCCCCACGTCTGGCTTCTCGCCCATCCGGACTGGATAAGTCGTTTGAGTTAACGGAGTCCTTCCGCTGGCCTCGAATCTGCAAAAAATTCCGACACTCACCGTCGTGGCGGCCGCCCTGGTCGACGGCGAGGGCCGGGTCCTGCTGCAGCGGCGGGCGCCGGGGCGGGCGATGGCGGGCCTGTGGGAATTCCCCGGCGGCAAGGTCGAGCCGGACGAGCGCCCGGAAGCGGCGCTGGCGCGCGAGCTGGAGGAGGAGCTGGGGATCCGGGTCGACATCACCGCCCTCAGCCCCGCCGCATTCGCCAGCGCCGACAACGCGGGGCGGCACATGCTGCTGCTCCTCTATCTCTGCCGCGAATGGCGCGGCGAACCGCGAGCGCTCGATGCCGCGGCGCTCGCCTGGGTGCGGCCAGCCGACATGGCGGAGCTGGCGATGCCGCCGGCGGACGAGCCTTTGATTCCACTGCTGGAAAGGCTGATCTAGCAGCAAAAACCCTCTCCCGCTGTTCGCGGGAGAGGAGGGGCCCGCCGCGTAGCGGTGGGAGGTGAGGGTCTGTACACCGGACTCAGAACAGACCCTCACCTCCCAAGCCTTCGGCTTGGGCCCCTCCTCTCCCGTAGAGGACGGGAGAGGGAAAAATTATTTGCGCGGCTTCAGCGCCTCGGCCAGCGACACGGTGGCGCTTCCCCGCCGCGCCGGCTTCGGCTGGTCGGGGGAGGGGGCCCAGCCGAGCAAATGGAGGATCTCGAAGCGCTCCGCCGTTTTGCCCTCCCCGTCCTCGAAATCGGCGATCGCCGCCGCCAGCCCGTGCCGCCCGATCGGCCGCCGCGACCGCTGGGCGAGGATGTTGGTCGCCCCCATCGCCCTGAGGTCGCGGACGAGCGCGAGCAGGCCCGGGAAGCGCACGTCCACTGGCTGGGTGTCGACCACCGGAAGGGCGAAGCCCGCCCGCGCCAGCAGGTCGCCGGCGGCGCGCACGTCGATCTGGGGATGGACCCGCGCCGCCGCTCCGCCTTCGACCGCGTCGGCCGCGAGCATCGCCCGCTTCAGGCGCGGCAGGGTGCCGGCGCCGGCGAAGGCGCCGAGGAACAGGCCGTCGGGCCTGAGCGAGCGCCGGATCAGCAGCAGCGCGCCGGGCAAATCGTTGACACCGTCGAGCGCCCCGGCCGAGACGACAAGGTCGAAGGCGGCGTCGGCGAAGGGTAGTCGGTCCTCGTCGGCCTGGACGCCGCCGGCCCGCCGTGCGAAGCCGGCGCCGGCGTCGCACGGAACCACCTCGAGCCCGCGCTCGCGCAGGCGCCCGGTCAGATAGCCGCCGGCGCAGCCCAGATCGAGCGCCTTCCGGAAGTCGCGCTTGACGAAAGCCAGCCGCTCGATCAGCTCGTCGGCCATCAGCCGGTGGAGATAGTCGGCCTCGCCGGAGCGCCGGGCGGCGCGGTCGCGCCGCCGCCGCCGCAGCGACCGGTCGAAAGGCGCGTCCTGGCTCATCGCGCCCCGTTAGACGTGCGGGCCCCTGCGATAAAGCTTGAGGATATAGCCCTTGCGTCCCTTGAGGTCGCTCTGGATCGAGAGGTAGAGCGCGCCGGACTCGTCGGCCGCGATGCCCTGCACGTTGGCGAAGGTGCCGCCGAATAAGGCGACCACGTTGAGCCCGTCTTCGGGCGTGTAGCGGAACAGCTTGCCGTGGTCGCTGTCGGTGATGAACAGGACGCCGCCGGCGAAGCGCAGCGATTCGGGCGAGAAATCGCCGCGGTCGGCGATCGCCCGGTGAAGAACCCCGTCGGGCGCCAGCAGGTAGAGCACGTTCTCGCGATTATCGGCGATGTAGAGGTTGCCCTTGCCGTCGAAGGCGAAGCTCTCGGGCTTGGCGATGCCCTTGTCGGCGCCGACCAGCACCGACACGGCGCCGTCCGGCGCGACCTTGAGCACCCGGTGACCGGGGGCGTCGCCGACGACGAGGTCGCCCTGGGGCGAGAGGCCGAGCCCCTCGGTCGAGGGCAGGCCGCGGCGCGGATCGAGCACAGCGGTCGTGGCGCCGCCGGGGTCGGTCCGCCACAGGCCGCCGCGGGTGTCGTCGGTGAAATAGATGTTGCCGGCGGAGTCCCGCACCAGATCTTCGGGCGAGGCGAGCCCGGCCCTGGAGTCGGCGAGGGTGGTCGGCCGCGTCCCGGGCCGCCACGCCCGCACCGCCGAGCCGCCCTCGTCGGCGACGTAGAGCGTCCCGTTCTCCCAGAGCAGGCCATCCGGTGAGCCGAAGCCGTCCTTCTCGCTCGCGGCCAGCTCCGCCGTCCAGCCCGGTTCGAGGGTCATCACCATCGCCTGCTGGTCGAGCGGCCCGCAGGCGGCGAGGGCGAGGAAAAGGAAAGGTGCGGCTCGCATCGGCTCAGGCTCCCGCCACATGTTCGATGATGTCGACGCCGGTTCCGGCGAGCTCGCGGGCGTCGACCAGGGTCTCGGCCGATTCGACGATGACGAAGAAGAGCAAGGCGGCGGCCAGCGCCTCGTGCCTGATCGTCCATCCGGCAAGCGGCTCCAGCGCCCATTTCCGGGTTCGGCGGGCGGCGAACTGGATGGCGAGCAGGATCGCGGCGCCGACGCCAGCGCCGGCGGCGATGTCGAGCGGCGAGTGCATCCCGGTGACGATCCGGGGCAGAAGGACCATGACCGCCGTCCAGGCCAGCGCCACCGCGCCCGCCCGGCGCGAGGCGAGGAAGATGCCGAGCGACAAAGCGAAGAAGAAGCCGGCATGGTCGCTCGGGAAGGAGACGAGGTCGTTGGAATCGATCTCGCCGCGCTTCAGCGACTCGGCCCGCTGCCGGACCTGGCCGGCGAGCGGCTCCCGGTAGGCGAGGCGCTGAGTCTCGACCAGCCGGCCGTCCTCGATATGCCAGGCCTGCTCCGAATGCGCGAACGGCCGCGGCAGGAAGACATGGTCGCCGATCGTCTTGGTCGCCGCCATCACGAACAGGAGCGAGGCGATGGTGACGAGCAGGGTCGAGCGGCGGCGGCGGGTCTCGGCCTCGTCCGGAGCCGACCACCAGGCGTAGACGAAGCAGGCGCCGATCGGCCCGGCCTTGACCAGATTGTTGTCGATCGGGAGTGAGATCAGGGTGTCGAGCAGCCAGGAGCGGCCGGCGAGTCCGTTCAGCGCCATGTAGAGCCAGTCGCTCAGCCGGATGACGAGGTCCATGGCTCAGGCCTCCCCGGCCGCGGGGCGCCGCCGCAGCCGGGCCGCCGTTTCGGCGACGAACGCCATCGCCTCGCGCTCGCCCCCGTCCGGCCGGCCGCTCGCCCACCAGAGCCCGAGCAGGAAGGAAGGATAGGCGGCGACTCCGATCGCGACTCCGCCGAGGAGGTCGACGATCGAGCTGCCGCTGTCGGGTCCGAACAGGCGCACCAGCGCCGCCATCGCCGCCGCGGCCGCGAACGGGCGGAAGACGTGAAGGCCGAGCGCGAATCCGTTCTGGCCCGAATGGCGGGCGATCACCGCGATGC
The DNA here is from genome assembly GCA_034668485.1 of Sphingomonadales bacterium. Classification (GTDB taxonomy): domain Bacteria; phylum Pseudomonadota; class Alphaproteobacteria; order Sphingomonadales; family Sphingomonadaceae; genus Allosphingosinicella. Next base: position 3,660 of record JAXDPG010000205.1, on the reverse strand, counting down.
CGCTGACCAGCACCAGGAAATTGGCGACGAAGGCGGCGAGCGCCACCGTCATCGCCGTCGGCGACACCCAGGCGGCCCCGGCGACGGCGACCGCGATCCCGAGCGCGCCCGCGCCCGACATGAAGGCCGCGCGGCGCGCGTGGCCCGCGGCCTGGAGGGCGGAGGCGATCACCTTGTAGACCGTATAGAGGGCGGAATAGATCGCGATGATCTTGAGGAAGGGCGCGGCCGCCGTCCATTCGTCGCCGAGCAGGAGGTGGATCGAGGGCTCCGCGGTCGCCGCCAGCCCGAATCCCATCGGCGCGGCGATCATCGCATAGGCGCCGAGGATCTGGGCGATCCGCAACGGCGAGTCGCTGAGCGGCTGGCCGGTCTTGGCGACGGTGACGAAGGTGACCCGGTTCAAGGCCGTCGCGATCTCCTGGGTGAAGATCTCCGACAAATCCTTCGACACCGAATAGAGGCCGATGACATGCGGGCTGCTGAACCGGCCCATCACCAGCCGTTCGACCTGCATCTGGACCGTCTGGGTCACCGAATGGACGAAGATCCACAAGGACGTGCCGAGCAATTCGGCGCGCCGCTTCAGCGACCATCGCGGCCGGAACGGATGGGCGATGTAGGTGGCGATCGAATAGAAGCTGTTCTGGGAGACGAGGCCGATCACCAGCGCCCAATAGTTGCGGAACCAGAAGGCGGCGCAGACCGTCACCACGAACGAGGAGAGGCGGGCGCCGACCCGCATCCTGAGGTCGCGGCCGAAGGCGAGCTGCCGGTCGAACTCGACGACTCCGATATTGGCGAGGCCGAGCGCGACGAAGCGCAGCGACAGCACCGCAAGCACGGCGCCGAGCGCCGGCTGGCCGTAGAAGCGAGCGACGAGCGGAGCGCTGCCGAGCGCGAGCAGGCCCATCGCCCCGAACACGATCAGCTGGATCGTCCAGGCCGTGTCGAGATGCTCGCGGTCCCATTCCTTGATCCGAAGCAGCGCCTGCCACAGGCCGACGGCGCCGAGCAGCTCGACGAGGGCCAGCGCCGCCACGGCCAGGCCCATGATTCCGAAATCCTCCGGGTGGAGCAGGCGGGCGAGGATGAACACCGAGATCAGCCCGATGAAGCGCAGGGTCCATTGCATCGCCACGGCGAGCAGGGCGCTTCGGTAGAGCGCGTTGCGCGCCGTCGGCTCGCTCACCGGACGCACCTCAAGCCGCCTTCCGCCGGGCCGCGGTCGCTTCGCCGCCGAAGGCGGGCGGCGGCGGTACCGGGCGGAGGCTTTGCACGATGACTCCGGCGAATCGCTCGAGCGCGGCGGCGATGGCGGGGAAGGCGTCGGACGCCGTTCCGCCGAGATCCGACAGGTTCACGATCTCGGCGCCGAAATCCGGACACATCTGGCGCAGCCGCCATTCCGAGTCCCCGTCGACCAGGATCAGAGCGTCAGCCTGCTCCACGTCAAGGAACGACAGCGCGTTGGAGCTGTGGCCCGAGAGGTCGACTCCGAATTCCGACGCGGCGGTGAGCGTCGCCAGCGACGGGTGGACGCCGCGGCGGGGCATGTAGCCGCCGGAGGCGACCTCGATCGGCAGGCCGGCCAGCCGCAGCTGCAGCAGCCGGCCGGCGAAGGCGCTTCGGCAGATATTGTCGCGGCCGACCACCATAAGCCGGGGCGGGCGGCCGCGGGCGCGTCCGGCGAGCGTGCCGGCAACGTCCTCGAAGCGGACGCGGTGCCGGTCCCGGCCGCCCGCAAGCCGTTTGCGCAACGCCTCGCGCAGCCGCTTGCCCAGGCCGAGCCGTTCCTCGCGCCACGGCTCTGGATCGTCCGCCGCCCAGGAATCCGCGCCTTCGCGCGCCGCCAGCACCGCGATCGCCGTCGCCAGCCCGGCGACGGCGGCCCGAATCCGGTCCAGCCCTCGGGCCGCCTCGAACCGGTCGACGGCCCGGTCGAACTCGCCGGTCAAATCGGCCTTGGTCACACCGGCTCTGTAGGCCGCCGCGGTTTCGCGGCCGTGGACGCAGAGCTCCCACCACAGACCGGGAAAATCGGCCCCGGCGGCGGTCGCCAGCGGCAGCGAGCCCCAGAAGCGGGGATTGACCTCGAGAAGGACGTGGCGGCCGCGGCGGTCCTGCCGGAACTCGAACATCGCGACCCCGTCCAGCCGGGTTGCGGCGGCGAGCGGGAGCACCGCCGCGAGCAAAGCGGGATCGACCCGCTCGCTGACCCGCCGGGTGCTGGCGCCGGTCTCCGAGCTCTCCCGGAGCCGCCGGTGCTGGTAGGCGAGCAGGACGCGCCCCGCGCGCGCCAGCACCGAGACTCCGACGCCGGCGCCGGGAAAGAAGCGCTCGGCCACGCAGCCGTTCCACGCGCCCGAGCGCAGCTGCTTCTCAAGCTCGGCGGAGTCGCGCACGACGCGCGCCGAGCGCTTGGTCTTGATGTCGCCGAGGGCGTAGGACGCGCGCGGCTTGAGCACCAGCGGCAGCCCGAGCGCGGCCGCCACCGCCGCGGCCTCGTCGCCCGGCCCTAGCAGAAGGCCCTTCGCCACGCCGACGCCATGCGCCTCGGCGAGGGCCCGGGTGTTGGCCTTGTCGCTGAAGATTTCGAGCGCCTCTTCGTTGGCGATCCCGATCCGCTCGCGGCCGAGCGCCGCCGCATGGTGGCGCAGCATGAACAGGCCGCTGTCGCTGGTCGGCACCACGCGCGCGAAGCCGTATTGGTCGATAAGCCGCGCCAGCGCCGCTTCCCACGCTTCCGGACCGAGCGGATAGGGGGGCAGGCGGTGCGCGGCGGCGATGTGGCGCGATTTGAGCGCCGGCGAGGAGAAATCGGACGGCGCGGCATGGACCTCCACCCCCCGCCGTCCGAGCGAGCGGGCGATGGAGAGGAAGGCGCGCAGATCGTCGCCCAGCAGCAGCACGCGTTCCGGCATTGTCCTCGCTTCGCTCGTCGGTCGGCGCCGCTATGCGCCGCAGCCGGTTCAAATATCCCTAACGTGCGGAGAAGATTCCGGCGCGAAACGCCCTCTCCCGTCCTTCACGGGAGATGAGGGGAAAGAAGAAGGCCCCTTCCGCCTTGCGGCTGAGCCGCGCGCGCGCCACACAGACGACATGCCCGCTTTGGCCGCCGCCTTCGCCGGTTCGGCGCTCCGCCGCATGCTCGATTTCGCGCTTCCGCCGCGCTGCCCGGGATGCGGCGCCATCGTCGGCGAGCCGCACCGATTCTGTCTCGACTGCTGGAGCCGGCTGACCTTCCTCGGCGAGCCCTGCTGCGCGCGCTGCGGACTGCCTTTCGCGTTCGCGGGCGAGGGCGAGTGCGGTCGCTGCCTCGCCGAGCCGCCGCCGTTCGACCGCCTGCGTGCCGCCGTCACCTATGGCGAGGTGTCGCGCCAGGTCGCGCTCAAGCTCAAATATAGCGGCCGTCCCGGTCTCGCCTTCACGCTCGCCCATTTCATGCGCCGCCATCTTGACCGCGGGGACCGGGAGGATCAGCCTTTGCTGGTCCCGGTGCCGCTCCACCGCTGGCGGATCTGGAGACGCGGCTACAACCAGGCGGCGCTGATCGCCTCGGCCCTCGCAGTCGACTGCGTGCGGGCCGAGCTCGACCTCATTCGCCGCACCCGATAGACGCCGCCGATCAGGCGCCTCGGCCGGCGCTAGCGCGCGCTC
>JAXDPG010000204.1:0-8551 GCA_034668485.1 Sphingomonadales bacterium | reverse complement strand
GCCGGTCCAGCCGATCGGTCCGACGACCAGCCCGAAACCGATCGTCGCCACGATCAGCAGGCCGATCGCCATGCCCATCGTCGCGACCCGGCGCACGAGCGAACCCATGGCGCGGCCGTAATAGCGGCGACGCACGTCGAGCCCGGCCGGCCCATAGCCGTCCATTCGCGCCGCAAGCTCATCGTAGCGGGAGGTGACCGTCTCGACGTCGCGCGCCATGGATCAGCCCTCGATCGGACTGAGCAGCAGCGAATCCCCGCTGCGGCCCGCCAGCCGGTTCTGCTCGACGCCCTCGGCTCGGGCGATGTAGCCGCGGCTCTTCTCGACCTCGCTGGTCAGCGTCGTGACCGTCTGCTTCATGGCGCCCAGCGCCTCGAGCTTGAAGGTGTCGATCGTGTCCATCGTGTCGTAGATGTTCTGGAAAGCGCGCTGCAGGGTCTCGAGCGGGATGGTCGAGGACGCCGCCTGGCGGTGGATCTCGCCGGTCTGGCTCTTCAGCAATTCGCCGGTCGAATCGATGACGTTGGCGGTGGTGGTGTTCAAGGAGGTGATCTGCTCGAGCACGAGCCGCTGGTTGGTCATCGCCTGGGCGACGGTGACGGCGGTTCGAAGCGCCGAGACGGTGGTCGTGGAGGCGCGGTCGACGCCCTTGATCAGCTCGACATTGTTCTTCTTGACGAGGTCGAGGGCGAGATAGCCCTGCACCGTCACCGCCATTTGCGTCAGCAGGTCGGTGGTGCGCTGGCGGGTGTAGAAGAGCGCGGTCTCGCGGATGGCCTTGGCCTTGGCGGGTTCCGTCGCATCGAGCTCGTTCGCCTTGTCCTCGAGCTTCTGGTCGAGCGCCTTGGAGATGTGGATCATCTGCTCCAATTGGCCCATCGTCTTCCACATCGCCGCGCGCTCGGTGTTGATCGCCTCATTGTCGTACTGGAGCTCCTCCTTGCCGGAGGCGAGGCTGTTCAGGATCTTCGAGATGTGGGTCTGAGAGCTCTGATATTTCTGGAAATAATTGCCGAGCTTGTTGCCCCAGGGGATGAAGCCGAGGATCTTCCGCGACGTGCTGAGATTGCCCTGGCGGCCGGGATCGAGGGACTCGACGGTGCGGCGAAGCTCCAGCAGGTCGGCGCCGATCCCGGTATCCTTGTCGATCGCCTTCGCCGGCCGGTCGAGGAAGCGGTTCGAATGGCCCGCCGCCTCCATGATCTGCTTGCGGCCCATGTTGGTGAGCTCGTCGACCTTCTTGCCGAATTCCGGGCTGTTGGCGTCGGCGGCGACGAGCTCGGCGACGAATTTGTCGACGACCGTCTCGAGCTTTGACTTCACCCCCTCCTCGATCGGCACCAGCCCGGCCGCGTCGGCCGGCTCGACCGTCTGCAGCGCTTCCGGCGCCTCGAGCTTCAGCTTGGTCTCGGTCTGGGTGGCCATCTTGGGTCGCTCCATATGCTTTGCGGCTAGATGGGGCAGGGGAGGCGCCCTGCGCAAGGGGGAAAGTGTGTTATTTCGGCAATACCGTCCCTCCCCGGCGAAGGCCGGGGTCCGGCGGTGCCGGCGCGGACTGGGTCCCGGCCTTCGCCGGGACGCTTACAAATCCGGAAGCACCTGGCTGGCCTCTCCCCAACCCTGGAGGGCGCGGCCGGAGGCGCGTTCGAGCAGATGCTCCCCGTCCCGCACCGTGAACGGGGCGCCGGACTTCAGATCCTCCAGCTCGTCCCAGCTTATCGGCGCCGCCACCGGAGCGCGTTCGCGGGCGCGGGCGGAATAAGGCAGGATCGCCGTCGCGCCGCGCTGGTTGCGCAGATAGTCGAGGAAGATGCGGCCCTTGCGCTTCGCCTTGGCGAGGTTGGCGGTGAAGCGCTCGGGCTCGGCGGTGGCGAGCGCGATGGCGAAGCGCTGGGCGAAATCCTTGACCTCGGGCCATTCCGCCTGCGGGGTGAGCGGGACGACGACGTGGAGGCCCTTGCCGCCGGTGGTCATCGGGAAGCTTTGCAGGCCCATGTCGGCGAGATGGCGGTGGAGGTCGCGCGCGGTCTTCTTGACCTGCGCGAAATCCAGGCCCTCGTCGGGATCGATGTCGAAGACCAGCCGGTCGGGCTTCTCGACATCGTCGGCTTTCGAGCCCCAGCCGTGGAACTCGATCGTCCCCATCTGGGTGCAGGCGACGATCCCGCCGACGCCGGCGACATAGACATAATCCTCGACCTGCCCCTTCTTCTCCTCGATCGCGATCTGGTGGACATGGGGGCCGAAGCTCCCCGTATTGTGCTTCTGGAAGAAGCATTTGCTCGACCGCCCCTGCGGACAGCGGACCAGGCTCAGGGGCCTGTTCGCCGCCCATTCCATCATCGCGGGACCGACGGCCCGATAATAATCGACGAGCTCGCCCTTGGTGACTCCTGCGTCGGGGAAGAGGATTCGCTCGCGGTTGCTGATCTTGACTCCGTCCTCGGCCGCCGGAGCGGCGCGCTCGACCGGCTGCGGCAGCTCCTCGACCACCTCCGCGGCCTTCTTGTCGCCGCGAAGGCCGAGGAAGCTGGCGTGGCGGACGACCCCGTCCGAGGTGAACTCGGCGAAGGCGATCTCGGCCACCAGCTCGGGCTTCACCCAATGGGCGCCGCGCGCCTCCGCCCGCGGCACCGGCGCGGCGGGCTTCTCCGCCTCGATCCACCCCATCCGCTCCGACAGATGCTCCTGGAGGGCGTGACTGAAGCCGGTGCCGACCTTGCCGGCGTAGCGAAGCTTGCCGCCCTCGTCGTGGACCCCGAGCAGCAGCGCCCGGAAGTAGCGCGACTTCTTGTCGCTCTCGGACCAGCCGAGGATGACGAACTCCTGGCGATAGGTGCATTTGATCTTGAGCCAGGATTTGGTGCGGCCGCTGCGATAAGGGGCGTCGGCGCGCTTCGAGATGATGCCCTCCTGGCCGGCCGAGCACATCGCCTCGAACAGCTTCTCGCCATGGCCGACGATATGCTCGGCGTAGAGGATGACCGGGGGCCGGCCCTCGCCGACCAGCGAGGCGAGGCGGTTCTTGCGCTCGATCGTCGGCAGCCGGCTCACATCCTCGCCGTCGATCTCGAGCGCGTCGAACAGGAACAGGCTGAGGCCGCGCCCGCCCTCGCCGATCGCCTGCTGGAGATCGGAGAAGCCGGTATTGCCCTTGGCGTCCAAAGCGACGATCTCGCCGTCGAGCAGCGCCGACCCCACCTCCAGGCCCCGCGCCGCTTCGACGATCTCGGGGAACTTGTCCGACCAGTCGAGGCCCGAGCGGGTGTAGACCCTGGCCCCGCCGCCGCCGATCGCGAGCAGGCAGCGATAGCCGTCATATTTCATCTCGTGGATCCAGCCGGAGCCCGAGGGGACGTGGTCGACCAGCGTCGCCTTCTGCGGCTCGCGGAAGGCGGGGAGCCTTCCATCATTCCCGCGCAAGCGGGAATCCCGCTTCTTCTCCTGATCATTGCCCAACCGGGATCCCCGCTTAGGCAGGGATGACGGAGTGCGCGGATCCGTCTTCCAACCCTTCAATTCCTTGGCCTTCTTCCCCGCCGCAATCTCCTGCATGCTCCGCCCGGTCTTGATGCTGGTCAGATAGCGCTCGGTCAGCCCCATCGAGCCGCCCGCCTCAGCGTCCGTCACCTTCTTTAGCATCCAGTTCTCGGCCCGCTCCTTCGGGCGCCCCTTCAGCCGGAACATCACCCATTCGCCCTTCATCCGGTGGCCGTCGAGGGTGAAGTGGAGATGGCCTTCCTCGAGCGTCTTCCTCGGATCCTTGCGCGGGTCCGGGGTCCAGGTGCCCCAGTCCCACAGCATCACCGTGCCGCCGCCATATTCGCCCTTAGGGATGATGCCCTCGAAGGTGGCGTAGCTCATCGGATGGTCTTCGGTTCGAACGGCGAGGCGCTTGTCGGCGGGGTTGAGGCTGGGCCCGTTGGGCACCGCCCAGCTCTTCATCACACCGTCCAGCTCCAGGCGAAGGTCGTAATGGAGGCGGGTGGCGTCGTGCTTCTGAACCATGAACAGCGCCGGCGCGTGCGGCTTCTTCGCCTTGCCGACCTCGCCGGCCGGCTCCGCCGTCTTCGCGAAGTCGCGCTTGCGATTGTAGGTGGCGAGCGGATCGGCGGGCTTGGTGCGGGTGGCCATGGCTCGCTCCGTCACCCTGAACTTGTTTCAGGGTCCAGGCTTCCACCCGCGGCGTGGCTCGTCGCTGGATGCTGAAACAAGTTCAGCATGACGATCTAGGCCCGCTTCCGCGCGGGCGCCGCTTTCGCCGGAGCCTTCTTCGCGGCGGGCTTGCGGGCGGCGGGCTTGGCGGCCACCTTCTTCGTCCCGCCGCCTTTGCCCGTGTCCCCCGGCCGCTCGATCGAGCGCTTCAGGGCCGCCATCAGGTCGATGACGTTGGAGCCGCGGGCGGGCAGCTCCTCCTCCTCGGCGCGGATGGTCTTGCCCTTGCGCTTCTTCTCGATGAGCTCCTCGACCGCCTCGATGTAGCGGTCGTGATATTTGCTGGGGTCGAAGGGGGAGGTCTTGCGCTCGATCAAAGCCTCGGCGAGGTCGAGCAGCTCCTCGTCCGGCTTGGAATCGCCGATATCGCGGAAGTAGCTCTGGGCCTTGTTGACCTCGTCGGCGTAGCGAAGGGTCTCGAGCACGAGGCCGCGCCCGCAGGGCTTGAGGCTGACCAGATATTCCCGGCCGCGCAAGGCGAGCTGGCCGAGCGCGACCTTCTTCGTGCGCTTGAGCGCCTCCCGGAGGACGATGAACGCCTCCTCGGCGAGATCGTCGGCGGGGACGACGAAATAGGGCTTCTCGTAATAGAGGACGTCGATGTCGTCATAATCGACGAACTGGGTGAGCTCGAGCGTCTTCTTGCTTTCCAGCTTCGCCGACTCGATCTCCTCGTCGGTGAGCAGCACGTAGCTGCCTTTCTCATATTGGAAGCCCTTGACGATGTCCTCGGGGTCGACCGGGCCGACGCCGGGCACGACCTTCTCATATTTGACCCTTTTGCCGGTCGGCTCGTGGATCTGGTTGAAGGCGATGGTCGCGCCGCTCTTGGTGGCGGAGAAGATCTCGACGGGGATCGAGACCAAGGCGAGCCTGATCTGTCCCTTCCAATAGGCGCGTGCGGCCATGTGCGTGCTCCGGATCGATTCCGTCGCCGATTCAAATCCGCGGGAGGGGTGGGGGTTCCCTAGGCCCAGCGGACGCCGCGTCCGCCGCGCGGTGACGTCCGATATGCGCTGGGGATGGCCCCTACTCAGACATGCGCCAGGTAATTCCACCGACAACCGAGTCTTTCGCCGGTTTGCCGTCGATGCCGCGCGCCGGCTCGAATTTCGCCCGGCTCTTCAGCAACGCACAGGCTTGAGTGTCGAGCGAAGGGACGCCGCTGGTTGCCACGATAGTGCAGTCGGCCACTCGGCCGTCTTCCCCGATCAACAATGCAAAGCGGACCCTCCCGCTTTGACCTTTCATGACCGCGACCGCGGGATAATCGTTATCGCTGAAAAGGCTGACGATGTTAGCTCTTGCCCGGCTCTGGAATCTCGATGGATCGGGGCCAATCGCGCCAACGTTGAACACCCGGCGAAGGTCGGCGACGCACTCATCAACAATCTTCAGCAGCGGTTCCATCTCCGACAGTGCGAAGGTCTCGTTCAGCCCCTCCGAGCGCACCGACAGCGTCTTCGCCTGCCGTACCGAGGCGAAGTCGGCCGAAGGCATGTTCAGAAGATACACACGCTCCCTGGAGCCTTTCGGAGTATACATGAGCAGGCCGGTTTTGAGCGGCTGGCGCCCGTCGACCGTAACGATGGCATCCACCTGCTGGGGCGGGGACGCGCTCGCCTCGTGCAGCACTGCCACCTGCATGACCTCGCCTACCGGGGGTGCCTTGAGGAGGAGCCGGAGGGGCTTCGCCGGAGTGCCGTAATCGCGATGGGCGACGCATTGAGCGTCGCCGAAATTGACGTTCCATTGTCCCGTCGGCGCGCGCGGCTCCGCCGCGGCACCGGCGGCGGTCGCAGATGCGAGCGCGAGGGAAACGACAACCGACCTGAGCAGCATAGACATCTCCTGGATTCGACCTGTCATCGCGAAGCGTTATCTAAACCGGTATCTCGGTCGTGTACTTCACCTGCCGCAGCGCGAAGTTGCTCGCCGCGTTGGCGACGCTGGGATGGGCCAGCACGCCGCGCATGATGAAGCGGTCGTAATCGGCGACGTCCCTCACGGCGATGCGCAGCAGATAGTCCCACTCGCCCGACATGGCGTAGCATTCGACGATCTCCTCGCGCGACTGGATGAAATCCTCGAAATCGGCGCGGGCCTCGACGGTCTGGCGGGCCATACGGACCTGGCACAAGACGTTGACCGAGCGGCCGAGCGCCTGCGGGCTGGCGATTCGGACGGCGCGGCCGAGGACGCCCGCTTTCTCGAGGTTGCGCACCCGCCGCCATACGGAGGCGGCGGAAGCGCCGACCCGCTCGGCGAGGGCGGCGTGGCTGAGGCTCGCGTCGCGCTGCAGCTCGCGGACGATTCGCCGGTCGACGAGATCGAGTTGATTATCTTCTTTCACAAAATTCAGGATAACTGAACATCCATTTCAAATCCAGCGGGCATCGCGCCAAATCTGATACGAATTTGGAAGCGGGGCCGGTTAGATGTAGCCGGGCGCTTCAGCCTGCCCGGAAAGGATGCGGATGGAAGATTCCTTCTTGCTCAGCGACGGGCCCCTGCTGTTCGACCGGCTCGAAGAGCAGAAATCGGATTCGCTGCTCCAGCTGATCGCCTTGTGCGACGCCGACCCGCGGCCCGACAAGATCGACGTCGGCGTCGGAGTCTATCGCGATGCCGCCGGAGGCACGCCGATCCTTCGCGCGGTCAAGGCGGCGGAACGGCGCCTCTGGGAGCGGCAGGAAACAAAGGCCTATCTCGGCTCGCAGGGCGATGCGCGCTTCACCGAGCTGATCCGGCCGATCGTGTTCGGCGAGGCCGGGGCGAGAGACGAGCGGATCGTCGGGCTTCAGACTCCCGGCGGCTGCGGGGCGCTTCGCCTCGGCGCCGACCTGATCGCCAAGGCCAATAAGGGAGCGCGCATTCTGGTCGGACAGCCGACCTGGCCGAACCACGGCCCGCTGATCCAGTGCGCCGGGGTCGAGATGGCGCCGCATCCCTATTACGACCCGGCGAGCCGCCGAATCCTGTTCGGCGAGATGATGGAGGCGCTGGCAAAGGCGAAGGCCGGCGACCTCGTCCTTCTCCACGGCTGCTGCCACAATCCGACCGGGGCCGACCTCTCGCCCGACCAGTGGCGCGAGGTGGCGCAGATCGTCGCTCGGCGCGGGCTCGTCCCGTTCGTCGACCTCGCCTACCAGGGGCTCGGCAACGGGCTCGAGGCGGACGCGGCCGGCACCCGGCTGGTGGTCGAGGCCGCCAGCCAGGCGATCGTCGCTCAGAGCTGCGACAAGAATTTCGGGGTCTATCGCGAGCGCGTCGGCAACCTCTTCGTCAAGGCACCGAGCGCGCGCGGCCGCAATCGCCTATGGCAACCTCCTCCAGCTGTCGCGCACCATGTGGTCGATGCCCCCCGACCATGGCGCGGCCATCGTCCATATCGTGCTGGAGGACCCGCAGCTGCGCGCCGACTGGCATGCCGAGCTCAAGGAGATGTGCGCGCGCATCCGCAGCCTTCGTGCCCGCCTTGCTGCCTTTGACGAGCGGCTGGCCTACATAGACGGCCAGAACGGCATGTTCTCGATGCTGCCGCTGACCCCGGCCCAGGTGCTCGAGCTGCGCGAGGAGAAGGGGATCTACATGGCGGATTCGGGCCGCTTCAATGTGGTCGGCCTCTCCGACGACAATGTGGATCTGTTCGCCGCGGCGGTGGTGGAGAAGATGAATGGCTGAAAGCGTAGCCAAAGTGAGGAATCGCCAGATCCCGCTACATTCCGCCTATGATTGGCGACGCATCGCCGATCTCGTCCACATCAGCCGGGCGATGGACAGGCTCGAGGAGGAACGGCTCGTCCCGGAGCGCAAGGTCCTTTATCAGTTCAGCGCCCGCGGCCACGACATGGCGCAGGCGTTGCTCGGCAGCCGCCTCACCCACCGCCGCGACGCCACTTGCGGCTATTACCGCTCGCGGCCCCTGCTGCTGTCGCTGGGGGTGCCGGTGGCGGACGCGCTCGGCTCGGGGATGGGGCGCGAGGGCGGCTATTCGGACGGGCGCGACATCGGCGTCGTCTTCAACTATCCCAATCCGGACGGGGCGCCGGCCCTGCCGATGTCGGGCGGCGTCGGGGCCCAGTACACGCCCACCGCCGGCTGGGCCCAGGCGATCCGCTACCACCGCGAAGTCCTCGGCGACGACAGCTATGACGGCGCGATCGCGGTGGTGCTGGGCGGCGACGCCTCCTGCGCCACGGGCGGCTTCTGGTCGGCCTTGACCATCGCTACCACCCAGAAGCTGCCGATGCTCTTCTACGTCGAGGACAACGGCTTCGGAATCTCCGTGCCCTCCTCCTTCCAGACCCCAGGTGGCGACATCGCCAGGAACCTC
>JAXDPG010000203.1:0-3064 GCA_034668485.1 Sphingomonadales bacterium | reverse complement strand
GCGGGCGGCGATTATTATCCCAAGCTCCAGATCGCGGTGCCGTTCACGCCGGTGCCCGGCCGGCGGCTGCTCGCGGACCGCGAGGATCTGAAGCTCGGCCTGATCGCCGCGGCCGAGGCGGTCGTCGACCGGCACGGCCTTTCCTCCGCCCACGCGACCTTCATCGCGCCCGAGGAAGCGGAGCTGTTCGAGCGCGCCGGCTGGCTGGTCCGGATCGACAGTCAGTTCCACTGGCACAATCGCGGCTATGCCGGGTTCGAGGATTTCCTCGCCGCGCTCTCCTCGCGCAAGCGCAAGGCGATCCGAAAGGAAAGGGCGGCTGCGCTCGACGGCCTCGCGGTCGAGCATGTCACCGGCGCGGCGATCACCGAAGCGCATTGGGACGCCTTCTGGGCCTTCTACCAGGACACCGGCTCGCGCAAATGGGGCCGTCCCTATCTCACCCGCCGCTTCTTCTCACTGCTTGGAGACCGGATGGCGGAGAGTGTGCTCCTGATCTTCGCGCTCCGCGACGGGCGGCCGATCGCCGGCGCGCTCAACCTGATCGGCGCCGACGCGCTCTACGGACGCTATTGGGGCGCGATCGAGGAGGTCCCCCATCTCCATTTCGAGCTTTGCTATTACCAGGCCGTCGACGCTGCGATTGCGCGGCGGCTTGCCCGGGTCGAGGCCGGCGCCCAGGGTCCGCACAAGCTGGCGCGCGGCTACGAGCCGGTGCCGACCCGCTCGGCCCACTTCATCCTCGATCCCAATTTCCGCGCCGCCGTCGCCGGCTTCCTCGCCGCCGAGCGTCGGGCGGTGGCGGACGAAATCGTGGAGCTTGCCGAAATGACTCCGTTCCGCAAGGGATGAGACCGACGAGTCGAGTTCAAACCCTCTCCCGTCCTTACGGGAGAGGAGGGGCCCAAGCGAAGCTTGGGAGGTGAGGGTCTGTAGCAAAGACTCAGCAAGACCCTCTCCTCCCATCCGCTTCGCGGATGGGCCCCTCCTCTCCCGCGCAAAGCGGGAGAGGGGTAGTCAGCTGAAAGGGCCCTCATGATCCGCCAAGCCTTTGCCCTCCTTCTCCTGTTCGCCGCTCCGGCCGCGGCCGCGGAGGGGCCCTCGCGCACCTTCGAAGCGCGCGACCTCTTCTCGCTCGAGGCCGCCAGCGACCCCCAGATCAGCCCGGACGGCTCGAAGATCGCCTATGTCCGCCGCTCCGGCGACATCATGATCGACCGGATGCGTCCGACCATCTGGCTGGTCGACACCAGGAGCGGCGAGCAGGTCCCGCTCGCCGCGGGCCCCGGCTCGCACAGCCAGCCGCGCTGGTCCCCGGACGGCAGGCGCCTCGCCTACATCTCGACCGCGGAGGGCGGCTCCGCGCAATTGTTCGTGCGCTGGATGGGGAGCGGGGAAGCGGTGCGGATCACCGGCCTGCCCGACACGCCCTCGAGCATCGCCTGGTCCCCCGACGGCCGCCAGATCGCCTACACGATGTTCGTGCCGGGCGACGGCCTGAAGCTGGGCGCATTGCCGCCCAAGCCCGAAGGCGCGCAGTGGGCGCCGCCGCTCGAGATCCACAGCGACGTCACCTACCGGACCGACGAGGAAGGCTATCTCAAGCCCGGCTTCAGCCACATCTTCCTGGTCGCCGCGGACGGCGGAGCGCCGCGCCAGATGAGCTTCGGCTCGGTCCATGACAACGGCCCGCTGAGCTGGACTCCCGACGGCCGCACGATCCTGTTCAGCAGCAACCGCTCGCCCAATTGGGCGCGCGAGGGCTTCAACACCGAAGTCTATGCGCTCGATCTCGCCAGCGGGGCGATCGCCGCTCTGACCAGCCGCAACGGGCCGGACAACGAGCCCGTAATCTCGCCGGACGGCCGGCTGATCGCCTATACCGGTTATGACGACAAGGAGCGCGGCTATGAGAATGCCCGGCTCTATGTGATGGAGCGCGACGGCGGCAGCCCGCGCGCGCTGACCGCGTCGCTCGATCGAAGCGTCGATTCGCCGCTCTGGGCGGCCGACGGGCGCTCAGTCTACGTCGCCTATGACGACAAGGGCCTGCGCAAGGTCGCCCGAGTCGGGCTCGACGGGTCGGTCCGCACCGTCGCCGAGGGGCTGAGCTCCTCCTCGCTCGACCGGCCTTATACCGGCGGCAGCTACAGCGTCGCCCGCGACGGGGCGCTCGCCATACCGAGCGGCAGCGCCCAGCGTCCGCCCGACGTCGCCCTGGTCCGCAATGGCGCCAAGCGGACCTTCACCCGCCTCAACGCAGAGCTGCTCGACGGCAAAAGGCTCGGCGAGGTCCGCCATCTGGACGTCACCGCACCCGACAACCGGCCGATCGACGCCTGGCTGACCCTGCCGCCCAACCGGGCGGACGGCAGACGAGTGCCGCTGATCCTCGAGATCCACGGCGGCCCTTTCGCCGCTTACGGCCCGTATTTCTCGACCGACAACCAGCTCTACGCCGCCGCCGGCTATGCGGTGCTGTCGGTCAATCCGCGCGGCTCGACCTCCTATGGCGAGGAGTTCGCCAACCTCATCCACCACGCTTATCCCGGCCGCGACTATGACGATCTGATGGCCGCGGTCGATGCCGCGATCGCCGGCGGCTATGCCGATCCGGACAAATTGTTCGTCACCGGCGGCTCGGGCGGCGGCGTGCTGACCGCCTGGATCGTCGGCAAGACGGACCGCTTCAAGGCGGCGGCGACCCAGAAGCCGGTGATCGACTGGACCAGCTTCGCCCTGACCGCCGACGGCCCCGCTTTCTTCTCGCGCTACTGGTTCGGCAAATATCCGTGGGAGGACCATGAGGCGTTCTGGACGCGCTCCCCGCTGTCGCTGGTCGGCAATGTCAAGACCCCGACCCTGGTCGTGGTCGGAAGCCAGGATTACCGCACTCCGGTCAGCGAGGCCGAGCAATATTATACGGCGCTGCAGCTGCGCGGGGTGCCGACGGCTTTGGTGAAGGTGCCCGGCGCAAGCCATGGCGGCATCGCCGCACGGCCGTCGCAGGCGGCGGCCAAGGCGGCGGCGACCCAGAAGCCGGTGATCGACTGGGCAAGCTTCG
>JAXDPG010000202.1:0-6514 GCA_034668485.1 Sphingomonadales bacterium | reverse complement strand
TCTGAACGGCGGCCCCCAATTCCCGTTCACCGAGGCGGTGTCGTTCGTCATCCATTGCGAGGACCAGGCCGAGGTCGACCGCCTCTGGGACTCGCTCATCGCCGACGGCGGCCAGCCCAGCCAGTGCGGCTGGCTGAAGGACAGGTTCGGCCTCTCATGGCAGATCGTACCTGAGGAATTGCTCGAAATGTACGCCTCGAGCGACCGCGACGCGGCCCGCCGCGCGATGGAGGCGATGATGGAGATGGTGAAGCTCGATTTGCCGACGCTCCAGCGAGCGTTTGCGGGCGAATGAGAATGGGGACACCTACTTTTTCGAGAAAAAGTACGTGTCCCCTTTTCCAGGCCCCGATCGGCGTCAGTAGATCATCGTGCCCCCGGCGAGCGCCTGCGCCTGGGCGGCGCTGACGTCGACCGCGCTGAAATCGCTCACGCCGAGCAGGACGACCGAGCCGCCGCCGTTCGAAAAGGCGATGGTGAGGTCGGCGATGCCGTCGTGGTTGACGTCGCTGACGCTCGACCCGGCAACGCCGATGCCGGGCTCGAGCTGCAGCTGGTCGGCATGGGTGTCGAAGTCGAGGATGGTGTCGCTTCCGCCGCCACGGCCGAAGCGGAAAATGTCCGCGCCGGTACCGCCGATCAGCACGTCGTTGCCGTTACCGCCGGCGAGCACGTCGTTCCCGGATCCGCCGTTGAGCGTATCGGTGCCGTTGCCGCCGATGAGCACGTCGTGGCCGCCCAGGCCGCTCAGCACGTCGCTGCCGTTGCCGCCGTCCAGCCTGTCCTCGCCGCCGGTTCCAACGAGCGAGTCGTTGCCGTTGCCGCCGGCCAGGCTGATTCCGTCGGCGATCCCGGTCACCGTCACCGACACATTGGCGGTGCTGGTGAGGCCGTGGCCGTCAGTCACCGTGTAGGCGAAGTGGTCGACCGCGGTCTGGCCGGGCGCGAGCGCGTCGAACGCGTCATTGTCCGCGACGTAGCGAAGCGTCTGGGTCGAGGCGTCGAACACCAGGCTGCCGAGCGTCCCGGTGCCGTCGACCGAGGCGATCGCGAGGGTGGTGCCGGCATCGGGATCGCTGTCGTTGCCGAGCAGCAGGTTCCACAGGTTCGCGGTCGTGGCGTCCTCGTTGACCGCCACGGAGTCCCCGACCGCCGTCGGCGCTTCGTTGACGTCGGCGACGGCGATGGTGATCGTGCGCTCGACGGTGAGGCCGTCGGGGTCAGTGGCGCGGACGACGACATCGTAGCTCGGCTGGGCTTCGTGATCGAGCGGCGCAGTGGTGGTGAGTAGCCCGGTGGCGGCGTTGACGGCGAAGCGGCCGCCGGCATTGTCGGTGAGCGTGTAACTCAAGGTGTCGCCGTCGGGATCGCCGGCGCTGACCGTGCCGACCGCCGTGCCCGCCGGCGCATTCTCGTTCACCGAAGCGTTGTTGAGGACGATATCGGTCGGCGCCTCGTTGACGTCGGCAACGGCGATCGTGACCGCCCGGTCGACCGAGAGGCCGTCGGGATCGGTGGCGCGTATGACGATGTCGTAGCTCGCCTGCGCCTCGTGATCGAGCGGAGTGGTGGTGGTGAGCTGGCCGGTGGCGGCGTCGATGGCGAAGCGTCCGCCGGCGTCGTCGACCAGGCTGTAGCTCAACGTGTCGCCATCCGGATCGCCGGCGCTGGCCGTGCCGACGGCGGTGCCCGCCGGGGCATTCTCGTCGACCGAGGCATGGTCGAGGACCAGGCCGGTCGGCGCTTCGTTCGGATGCTCGATGAAGAAGCGGCCGAGGACCGGGTCGTGGTCGGTGGCCCGCGCCGCCCCCGTCGGCTGCTCGGCGTTGATATGGACCGCGTCGAACGACGCGCCCGCATAGAGGCCGCCGGTGACCAGCATATGATCGATCGCCTGGAGATTGCCGTCGAAGATGTAGGAATAGCGCTCCTCGACCGGGTTGAGGCGATGGAGGTCGGTCAGCAGGCCGCTGGCCTCGATCGCTCCCACTCCGCCTTCGAAATAGAAGCCGTTGAAGTCGCCCATCACTCCGAGCTTCAAATTGGGATCGGTCGCCAGCGCGTTGTTGACATAGGCCGCCACCGCCGCGCCCTGGGCGGTGCGCGCGCCGTCACCGGCGTCGTTGGGCGGCTGGTTCGAGCCCTCCAGCGGATCGCTGCCGAGCCGCGAGGTGAAGTGGACGTCGACCAGCCTGACGGTCTCGCCGTTAAAGGTGAAGTCGGCGACCAGAGGCTTGCGGCTGCCGTTGAAGGCCGGCGCGTCGATCAGCGTGGCGCTGCCGAGGATGTAGGAGACCCGGTCGGCATTGTAGAGGAAGCCGTTGCGGATGTTGCCGTTGGGCTCGCCGCCGGTCGAATTCGGCGTGGTGGGCGCGATCTCGACATAGACGTAATGAGGCCCGCCGAGCGCATCGATCGCGGCGATCAGAAGCTGCGCCGTCTCCACCCCCGACAAAGGATCGCTTCCGTTGAGGCCGTTGGCATCCTGCACTTCCTGAAGCGCGATGATGTCGGGCGCCGCGAGGTTGTAGACGATGTTCTGAGCGAGCAGGTTGAACTTGACCGGCCCGTCGGTCGGATCGAAATTCTCGACATTGTAGCTGGCGATGGTGAGATGGTCGCGGTCGCCGACGAGGCTCGTCGTTTCGCGCGGCGTGGTCACGTCCGAAACCACCGTCACCGCGTCGGTCACCAGCACCTCGTAGCTCGAGAAGCTGTAGGACATGATGCCGGTGACGCTGGACAGGCGGTCGCCCTGGGTGTGGTCCGGCGCATAGCCGGCGAACAGGGCGGTGGTGGCGTCGATCTGGATACGCTCGGGGTTGAGGTCGCCGGCGGAGATGGTGATGCCGCCGCGGCCGTCATAGCCGGTCGAGCCCACGCCGCCCGACGCGAGCACCCAGGTCTCGCCGTTGCTGTTGGTCTGGGAGACGGCGACGGGCGAGTCGATCGTGACCCGCATGCCTTCCATCGACTCGTAGAAATCGAGCCCGTCCGTGGCCGGATCGAAGCTGGTGAAGCCGTCATCTTCGAAAATCGCGGTCGGCGGAAGCACTCCGCCTACACCGATCAGCACCGCCGCGGGCAGCGCGTTAGCGTGCGATTGGACGAGGATGTCGGTGTTCGAAGCAGCGAGCTCGGTGATGCTGAGACTGTCGGCGCCCGGCACGAATTCCTGCGGGGTGCCGCGCACCTCGACGGCGTCGCCTACCGCGACTGCGGGCGCGGTGCCGGTGAAGACGAAGATAGCATCGGAGGTACGCGCGTTGCCGTCGCCGCTTGGATCCTGGAGGTAGAAGCCGTTGCCGACGACGCCGGTGACGATGCCGGTCGTGGTGACGGGCTGGCCGGCATAAGGCGTGGCGTGGCCTTCGCCCTGGATCTCGTAGATCTTGAGCGGGATCGGATCGTCGTTGAGGATGGTGCCGGTTGCGGTGCCGTCCTGGATAGTCACCGCGCCGGTCGCATTCGAGAGCGTCAGGCCGACCGTCTCATTGCCCTCGCCGACCGTGTCGCCGGCGATGCCGATGACGATCTGCTTCGAGATTTCGCCGGGCGCAAAAGTCACGGTGCCGTTCAGCGGAGTGCCCGCGGCGATGTCGCCAACGCTCGCCTGGCCGGGACCGCCGATGGCGAGGTTGTAATCGACGCTGCCCGAGCCGGCGATTCCTCCGGCGCGGGTCACCGTAAAGATGAGGTGGTGGCTGTTGTCGTCGCCTTCCGCGACCTGCGCGTCGCCGACCCGGATCAGGCCGTTGGCATTGGGACCGATGAAGTCCTGGCCCTGATTGACCGCTCCGAAGCTGTCGTCGACGGCGACCGGGGTCCAGGTGAAATCCTGATAGTTGGCGCCGCTACCCGTCAGCTGCAGCGACAGCCCGAGCCCGGGCGCCGGTTCCTCGGTGCCGCCGATGTCGATGCTGGTCATGCCGTTGGCCGGACCGTTGGTCGCGGTCATAACGCCTTCGTAGGACAGGAACTGGACGACCTGGCCGAGATTGTTGACGAGGGCGATGCCGTCGGGGGAGCCGTTCTGCAGGTTCGGGACGAGGAACGACAGCGTGCCGTAGCCATCGTCCTGGTTGCCGATCACGCCCGACAGCGGAATGGTGCCATAGGACGCGCCGCCATTGCCGTTGTAGAGGACCAGGCTCCAGCCGTTCAGATTGGAACCCGCCAGGCCAGCGACCTCGACCGCCTCGCCGGCGTCGGTGCCGACATTGTCGTAATGGATTTCGTTGATGAACACGCCAACGGCCGGCGGGGCGACATCGTCGTTGACGATCGTGCCCACCGCCCCGGCGTCGCCGAGCGCGGCGCCGCCGGTCGGTGCCGACAAGGTGACGGCGAAGGTCTCGTTACCCTCGAAGCTCGTGTCGCCGGCGACCTGGATGGTGACCGTCTTCGATGTCTCGCCGGCGTTGAACGCGACGTTGCCCGTCAGCAGCTGGCCCACCGCCAGATCGGACGCGTCGGCGCCGTCCGGGAAGGTGATCGTCCAGGTCGCGGAAACGACACCCGCGCTGCCGCCGTCGCGGTGGACGGTGAAGGTGATGGCGGCGGTGCCGCTATTACCTTCCGTCACGCTGGCGTCGTCGATGCTCAAGGTGCCGTGATTGATGACGACGCTGGGATCGCTGGTGACGCTGATATCGTCGATCCCGACCCACTCGTCGCTGCCGACGGCATCGGTGGTTATAATGCGGATCTGGAGATCTGACGCGCCGTTGACCGCCGGGGGAAGCGTGACCGTGCGCAGAATGTCAGGCCCGAGGCTGCTCGGCCCCGTGGTCGCGTCGGCGATGTAGCCCGCGGGCACGTTGGTCCAGGCTCCGGATCCACCGATACGATATTGGACGGCGACCTGCTGGATCGCATTGTCGGCCGAGCCGTCGATGTCGCGCGCCCTGAACGAGAAGACGATATTCTCGCGCCCGGTTGCGTCCAGGTAGATGACCAGATTGGGAGCACTCGCCGTGCCCGAGCCCTGAAGTGCAACGACCGGATCGGCGAGGTGGAATTCGGCGACGCCCCCCGTCGTGAAGGTGTTGGGATTGGTTTGGTTGACATTGACGTCGACCGTGACGGTCCCGTCGCCGGTTGCGAGCTGCGGGTTGGCGCCGGTGCTTCCGACGATGCCGTCACCACGATAGCCGACGATGCTGGCGACGCCGCTCCAGTCGTCATTGGTGTTGATCAGCGCGGTGTTGGACCAATTCTGGAAGAAATTGCCGGTGCCCAGGACGTACTTGGTGGTCGTCATCTTTGTCCCCCTCAAAACTCAGGTCACAGCCGGCGACGCCCCGCGCGCCCCGGACAATCCTTCACGTCAAATAGAGTGAAGAGGGCCGACAAGAATCGGCCGAATCGCCCCATAGCAGCTTCTTGTGACATGCGCATGTCGGATATGCGCGCTCCCGCCGTAAACGGTTGTTATTTCGGGACAAGTTCCTCGGGGCCGGAGGCGCGCGCCTTCGTCGCACCGAGTCGCCTCTTCGTCGCTCTTTGGCTCCTTCGCCGCTCCGATCCGCACCGCGGTCGCAGCCCCCGCGCTGCCGCGGACCCCATCGCCTAGCCGAGCCTCACCGCCGCGAGAGACCGGCAATGCCCCCTCGCCTTCTCCCGCGGCGAACCCCTCGAAAGGATATTCGCCATGAAGATGCCCGTCCCGTTGCTCGCCTTCCTCACCGCCGCCTGCGCCGCCGTTCCGGCCCTCGCGCAGGAGCGCCCCGACACCTTCAGCGCCGCCGTCCAGCAGGGCGACCTCAACCTCGCCAGCCCCGCCGGAGTCGCGACCTTCCGCGGCCGCGTCAAAGCGCTGGCCGACCGCACCTGCGGCGCGGTTCCGGTCGCTCCGATCCGCGAGGCCGGTCCGATCGCCGCCTGCCGGGCGCAGCTGTTCCGCTCGGCGGAGAGACAGGTGAGCCTCGCCCTCGCGCCGGCGACGGCGTCGCTGGCCGCCGCCGACTGACCCCCATAGAAGCGGCGCTCTATCCTCCTGGAGCGCCGCCTCGCCCCTTCTTTCGAAAGCTCCGCCGCCGATGAAGCTCCTGCCGCTGGCGCTTGCCGCCCTGCTCGCCTCCCCCCTCGCCGCCCACGCCAGGCCCGCCCCGGTCGGCGAAGTCGTCGAGGCCGAGCGCGCCTTCGCTCGAGCCGCGCAGACGGACGGGGCGAACGCCGCGTTCCTGCGTTATTCCGCACCCGACGGCCTCGTCTTCCAGCCCGGTCCGACGCTGGCCAGGAAGGCGCTCGCCGACCATCCGATCCCGCCGGTCCAGCTCCACTGGTGGCCCGTCTATGCAGGCATCGCCGCCTCCGGCGACCTCGGCTTCACCACCGGCCCCTATGCCGTCGGCAGCGGCGAGCGCCAGGGCCATGGCTGGTATTTCACCATCTGGCGGCGCCAGGCCGACGGCAGCTGGCGCTGGGTGCTGGATCACGGCCCGCCGACGCGCGAGGCCGCGCGCTTCGATCCGAAGGTCCCGGTCGTCGCCCTCCCCGCCGGCCGGCGCTC
>JAXDPG010000201.1:0-6512 GCA_034668485.1 Sphingomonadales bacterium | reverse complement strand
TGTGGGCCGAGATCGGCTGGTTCGAGCAGAACCTGCCGGTGCCGCGCCGCTTCTGGGTGAAGTCGCGCGGCCGCTGGCTCGCCGACGGCCTCTGCTGGTTCGTCGACGACGCGCGCGAGATGATCGCCCGCGCCTTCGCGCTCGCCGCCCTGATCGGCGAGTGCGGCATTCCGGCCCGCAAGGTCGCGACCCGCCGCCCGGGCACGATCCTCTACCGCGACCCGTGGCAGATCGTCGCCAAGCCGGAGGCGGCGACTCCGGTGGTGTGGCACTAAGCGCTCCGCCGCCGTCCTTCGCGGGACGGCGGCGGGGTTGGCGCTTGTCACCTCCCAGGGCGAGCAGGACGAGGGCGTCGCCGCGGCGGATGAAATAGATTCGGTAGCAGGGACCGTAGTTTTCCGCGGTGCCAGGCCCTTAGGCTTTCTCCTTGGTGCCTGGCACCGGCGGAGCCCAACGGCGATCGAAGGGGCAGCCATCGCCTCCATTTAGCCACGTGTCAGGTATTCACCAAAATCGGATGCGGCCTCGGTCGAGCAGGGGAATGCTCGGTGGGAAATGTATACTGTCACTATTTCCCGGGGGTTGGCACCGCGGCGGGTTCAGGTCGGCGGCGGTGCAGCGAGGGCCTTCCACGGGCCCCATTCGCCGGCCGGCGGCGTCTGGGCGATCGTCCACAGGCTGCCGCCCTCGCCCGCGCCGATGAGACCGGTCCAGCCATCATTCTGGTCCGCGGCGGCGATTCGCACGAACGGCTCGGGCTGGTCGGCGAAGGCCGGTCCCTGCCATTGGCCCCACGGGCCACCGGCGCCCTGCTGGGCGACCGTGCAGACGATGCCGTGCGCGTCGAGCCCCCACAGCTGGGCGCCGCCGCCGCTTTGCCCGCAGGCGCAAATGGCCTTGAGGTCGGTGGGCTGGCCGGCGAGGCCGAGCGGGCTCCAGGCGCCCCACAGGTCGTTGATGTCCTGCGCCATCGCGGCGACCCGGCCCTTCGCCAGCGCGAACAGGATGAGCTTGCCGTTGCCCTGGTCCGCGAGCGCGAGCGCTTCGGCCGCGAAAGGCTGGCCGCCGGAGCGGACGGCGAGGCCGGTCGACCAGCCGCTCCAGTCGGCCCCCGGGTTCATCTGATAGCAGACCCAGACCTGGCCCTTGTCGTCGGCCGCCATCAAGGCGATGCCGCGCGGCCCGCTCAGCTGACCCGCCGCGAGCGCCGTCCAGCTCTGCGCCTGGCTGCTGATTCCGGGTTGCTCCCATCCGCCCCAGCCGCCGTCTTCATGGCCCTGCGCCATCGTCCAGACCTTGCCGGCTTCGTCGAGCAAAGCGAGCATCAGCCGGCCGACATTCTGGCCGGCGCAGGCGAGCAGGGCGCCGGGCACCGGCTGGCCGCCAAAGCTCGGCCCCTGCCAGACCTGCCAATAGCCCCCCGGCTGCTCCTGCTCGGTGAAGGACAATATCCCGTTCTCGTCGAGGACGAACAGGCAGGCGCCGCGCTCCCCGCTGCCGGTCGCCGCCGCCATCGCCCGGATCGACGCGTCCGCCATATTGGCCATGCTCCCGCTCCCCTGTTCTGCGCTCCGGGCCGGGATGATGCGCGGATTTCGTTTCGGAGGCGAGTCGAAATCCGCCGCCTTGGCCGCGTAGCGCTGGCTACCGCGGGGCCCGGAAGGGCTGCAGGGGCGGGTTGTTCCTCGGTGCCTGGCACCCGGGGCAATCCCCTACGACTTCGCCGCCGACCCGAAGGCCCGAGCGGCGTGAGCGCCGCTTTGACCGCGTTCCAGCCCTTCGAGGACCGCCTCAACGCCCTCGACAGCGCCCGCGACTCCGCCGTGAAGGGCCTCCTCCGCACCCCGGCGCCCGATCTGCCCGCCCTCGCGCTGAAGATCGAGCTCATCGTCGACGAGGAGGTGGCGACGCTGGCGGGCGGCGGGCGGTGCCTGGCGGTGCTGAAGGCGGATGGGTGGAGGCTGGCGGCCGGATTGACTTGCTGCGCCGACCGCATTTTGCGGCCATGGCGAAGCAGCGCATCGTGATCGACCCCGCCGTCTGCGGTGGACGCCCGATCGTGGCGGGGACGCGGATGCGGGTGTCGGACGTGCTGGATGCGCTCGCGGCCGGCGCGGGCCTCGACGAGCTGCGCGCCGACTTCCCCTATCTCACCCGCGAGGACGTGCTCGCCTGCCTCGCCTACGGCGCGCGCGCCGTCGACCACAGCGTGGTGCAAGCCGCCTGATGCGCTTCCTCATCGACGCGCAGGTCCCTCCGGCGCTGTGCGGCTGGTTCGGGGAGCGCGGGTATGAGGCCGAGCATGTAAGCCGGCGGCTCGGCGGGCAGACGCCCGATGCCGACATCGCCGCCTGTGCCACCGCGGAGGGTTTCGTGCTGGTCACGAAGGACGATGATTTCGCCCTGAGACAGCCGCCGGGCGATTATCGGCTCATCTGGCCGCTGCGGCAACATCACGAACCGGGCGTGCGGGAATGGCTGCTCGAGCGGTGGACCTTGCTGCTCGTCAAGCTGGAGGCTGGGGAGGATTTGATTGAGGTTAGGTAGGGGAGGGAATTAGGTATCGTGACGCCGGAATTGGTGCACTGTCACCGAATTTCACAGAAATGCTGATCGCTGCCAGGCTGCTCAACCCGTCGTTACCCTTGCCACTTGCCCACCTTATCGCGATGCTCCGGAGGCGTCACGCGGCCTTTGTCCTTGCCCGAGTCATGTCGCCGCGGCCGGCGAGGAGGCCGGCGATGGAGATGTCCTCGTCCAGCTCTTCCCAGTGGAGGCCGGCGCGGCTGAGGTCGACCGCCTGGCGCTGGGCGGCGGTGCCGTGGAGCAGCCGGGGGAACCAGGCGAGGGGAATGCCGAGCGTTCGACCATCGTCCAGCTCGACCCAAAAGCTGTACTCGTCGAAGCGGACCGCCACCGGTTCAGGAGAAGTGCTCATTCCAGGCGTCCTCAATCTCGTCCTTGTGTTCCTCGATCACGCGGATCAGCTCCGATTGGACGCGCGACGGGAAGCCCCTGTTATAGGCGACGCTCACGTTGGGATACAGCCAGAACTTGGCCGTCGGGCGCCCCTTTGTGGCGTGGATGTGCACCGGCTCGCGCGGGTCTCCCTCGTTCGAGAAGAAGTGGAACCGGTAGCCGTTCCAGCGGAAGACGACGGCATGGCGACACGCGCTCAGCGGTCGTCCGGCTCCCGGGCCACCCCTTTGAAACGGGTCTCGTCCGCCTTCACGTTGACGATGCGGCCAGTCGTCGTGTCACGCTCTACCCAATGCCCATTAGGGTGCTGGAATTGGCTACGGCTTCTAACCGAGCCGATGCGGTATCCGTCCCCAGTATTCCTCGCCATCTCGTCCTTCTCCTACTCCGCCGCCACGCCAGCCCGCGTGAACATATCGTCTCCCGCCGGAGCCTCTGGTGAATCATTCGCCGCCTTCGCGCTCTTGCGCCGGTCGAAATTGTCCCACACCTCGCCCCAGTTCCCCCGCGTCGCGGCCTTCGAATATTCGGTCGCCCGCGTCTCGAAGAAGTTGGCGTGCTCCACCCCGTTGAGCAGAGGGGCCAGCCACGGCAGCGGGTGGTCGTCGATCATGTAGATGGGGGTGAAGCCCAATTGGCCGAGCCGCCAGTCGGCGATGTAGCGTATGTATTTCTTGATCTCCTTCGGCGTCATACCGGGGACCGGGCCCATCTCGAAGGCGAGGTCGATGAAGGCGTCCTCGAGGCGGACCGTCTTCTGGCAGACGTCCATGATGTCGTCGCGGACCGCCTTGGTCATGCAGCCGCGCTCCTTGACGAAGGCGTGGAACAGGCGGGTGATGCCCTCGCAGTGGAGCGATTCGTCGCGCACCGACCAGCTGACGATCTGGCCCATGCCCTTCATCTTGTTGAAGCGCGGGAAGTTCATCAGCATCGCGAAGCTGGCGAAGAGCTGGAGCCCCTCGGTGAAGCCGCCGAACATGGCGAGCGTCCTGGCGATGTCCTCGTCCGTATCGACCGAGAAGGTGGCCAGGTAATCGTGCTTGTCCTTCATCTCCTTATATTGGAGGAACATGCTGTATTCGCTCTCCGGCATGCCGATCGTGTCGAGCAGGTGCGAGTAAGCGGCGATGTGGACCGTCTCCATGTTGGAGAAAGCGGCGAGCATCATCTTGATCTCTACCGGCTTGAACACTCGGGCATATTTGTCGTGGTAGCAATCCTGCACCTCGATGTCGGCCTGGGTGAAGAAGCGGAAGATCTGGGTGAGGAGCGACCGCTCGTGGTCGGTCAGCTTCTGCGCCCAGTCGCGGCAATCCTCGCCCAGCGGCACCTCCTCGGGCATCCAGTGGATCTGTTGCTGGCGCTTCCAGAATTCGAACGCCCAGGGATATTCGAAGGGCTTGTACTGCTTGCGGGCTTCGAGAAGGGGCATCGGGCTTACTCCAGCGATATTCAGAAGAGTTGGATTTGCGAGATCGAAGGCACGAACAAGGCGATGAGGCACATGGCGATCCCGGCGGCGACCGCCGCGGCGAGGACGATGCGCCCGGCGCTGCGCTGCTCGGCCGTCGCATCCTCCGGCAGGGCCCGAGCCCTCAGCCACATCGCGATGACCTCGATCGCCGCCATGCCGACAAGGAACTGGCCGAGGGTCAGCCTCATGCGATCGCCATGCCGCAGAGCGGCGTCAGGCAGCCCAGCGCAAACAAGGCGGCGGCGGCGATCAGCCCCCAGACGGCGTAGCGGCGGCCGTCGCGGCGGCGGGCATATTGGGGGGTGCCGCGGCCGGCGCTTCGGTATTTGAGGAAGATCGAGGCCTGCCAGAGGGCGTAGAGCCCGGCGAGCAGGCCGAGCAGCATCAGGACGTGGCCGACGGTGATCGTTGCGGGCATTCAGCCTCTCCTTGCGTGGCGGGCGCCGACGCCCAGGAAGACGATCCCGATGAAATAGCCGAAATCGTACCAGCCGCCATCGTTGGGGACGGCGTAGACGGCGACGTCGGGCATGAAGAGCGAGACGATCCAGGCGATCGGGAAGATGAAGCCGTGCCAGATTCCGAGCAGGAAGCCGGGCGATTGCGCCTGGACGGCGGCGCCGTTCTGGCTCGCGGCGCAGCCGGCGAGCAGCAGCAGGGGCGCGAGAGAAAAAGCGGGGGAGGAATGGGACCCCATCAAAGTAGTACTTTGATGGGAACCCGGCGCGCGACGCAGCGCAGGCCGATGCGGAGCGGCGAACGCCCGCGCAGCCTTTCCTTCCCCCGCCAGGGGCCGCGCCGAAGGGAGCCAGGCGCGGCGCTCTCCCCTGAAGGGGAGAGGGCGTATCACTGGCACGCCAGGCATTCGTCGTAATCCGTGGTCGCGGCGAGCTCGATCTGCTTGGGGTCGATCGTGTTGTCGGCCTCGACGCCGCCGGCGAAGCCGGCGCGCTGCACCGACTTGGAGCGCAGGTAATAGAGGCTTTTGATGCCGAGCTCCCAGGCGCGGTAGTGGAGCATCAGCAGGTCCCATTTGTCGACGTCGGCGGGGATGAACAAGTTCAGCGACGTCGCCTGGTCGATATAGGGCGTGCGGTCTGCGGCGAGCTCGATCAGCCAGCGCTGGTCGATCTCGAACGACGTCTTGAAGATGTCCTTCTCCTCGGCGGTGAGGAAATCGAGATGCTGGACCGAGCCGCCCCGCTCGAGGATCGTCGACCACACGCCTTCCGAATTCTTCGATTTCTCGATCAGCAGCTTCTCCCGATAGGGGTTCTTGATCGAGAAGGAGCCCGACAGGGTCTTGTGGGTGTAGATATTGGCCGGAATGGGCTCGATGCAGGCCGAGGTGCCGCCGGTGATGATCGAGATGGACGCGGTCGGCGCGATCGCCATCTTGCAGGAGAAGCGCTCCATCACGCCCATATCGGCGGCGTCGGGGCAGGGCCCGCGTTCCTTGGCGAGCATCATCGAGGCCTCGTTCACCTGGGCGGCGATATGGCGGAAGATCTTCAGGTTCCAGCTCTTCGCCATCGCTCCCTCGAAGGGCAGGTTGCGGGCCTGGAGGAAGGAGTGGAAGCCCATCACTCCGAGGCCGACGCTGCGCTCGCGCATCGCGCTATACTTGGCCCGCGCCATCTCCTCGGGCGCGCGCTCGATATAGTCGGTGAGGACGTTGTCGAGGAAGCGCATGACGTCCTCGATGAAGGTTTTGTCACCATTCCACTGGTCCCAGGTCTCGAGGTTGAGGGACGAGAGGCAGCAGACGGCGGTGCGGTCGCGGCCGAGATGGTCGCGGCCGGTGGGCAGGGTGATCTCGGAGCACAGGTTCGAGGTCGAGACCTTGAGCCCCAATTCGCGATGATGCTTGGGCATCGACCGGTTCACCTGGTCGATGAAGATGATGTAGGGCTCGCCGGTGGCGAGGCGGGTCTCGACCAGCTTCTGGAACAGCGAGCGGGCGTCGACCGAGCCGCGCTCGGAGCCGTCCTTGGGGCTCTGCAGCAGCCATTCGCGGCCGTCGCGCACCGCCTCCATGAACGCGTCGCTGACGAGC
>JAXDPG010000200.1:0-6567 GCA_034668485.1 Sphingomonadales bacterium | reverse complement strand
AGACGAACAGCGGCATCTTGTGCAGCGTCATCCCGGGCGCGCGCATGTTGAAGATGGTGGTGATGAAGTTGATCGCGCCGAGGATCGACGAGGCGCCGGCGAGGTGGAGCGCGAAGATCGCCATGTCGACCGCTGGCCCCGAAGAGCCGGCGGTCGAGAGCGGCGCATAGGCCGTCCAGCCGATGCCGGCGCCGTTGCCGGTGCCCCCCGGAACGAAGGCCGAGCCGAGCAGCAGCATGAAGGCGGGAACGAGCAGCCAGAAGCTGATATTGTTCATCCGCGGGAAGGCCATGTCGGGGGCGCCGATCATCAGCGGCACGAACCAGTTGCCGAAGCCGCCGATCATCGCCGGCATGACCATGAAGAAGACCATGATCAGCCCGTGGGCGGTGATCAGCACGTTCCACAGGTGAGTCGCCTCGTCGGCGGTGGCGCCGGCGCCGGCCCAGCTCTGCAGGAACTGGATGCCCGGCTCGGCGAGCTCGGTCCGCATCAGGCCCGAGACGGTGCCGCCGACAATCCCCGCCACGATCGCGAAGATCAGATAGAGCGTTCCGATATCCTTGTGGTTGGTCGACATGAACCAGCGCACGAAGAAGCCGGGCTTGTGCTCGGCGTCGTGGGCCGCATGGGCGCCATGCGCTTCGAAATGCGTGGCGTTGGCAGTCGTGTCGGTCATGTCAGTTCCCGCGGGTGGTTTCGGCGGCCTGGTTGGTCACCGCAGGGGTGGCCGTGCCGGGCGTCAAGGTGGGTTCGGGAGTGGCTTCGGTGGCGCCCGAGGCGGGGGCCGGAGCCGGATTGGTCACCGGCGAGGCCGCGGTGGAATCGGGGAGCGGCTTTCCAGTCCCGGGCATGGTGCCGCCCTTCGAGACGACCCAGGCGGCGAATTGCGCGGGCGGCAGAACCTCGACCGCGATCGGCATGTAGGCGTGGCGGGCGCCGCACAGCTCGAAGCACTGGCCGTAATAGACGCCGGGCCGGTCGGTCTTGAACCAGGTCTCGTTGAGGCGGCCCGGCACCGCGTCCATCTTCACCCAGAAAGCGGGGACGCCCCAGCTGTGAATGACGTCGGAGGAAGTGACGATGACCTTCACCACCGCGCCTTGCGGGACCACCATCCGCTCGTCGACCGCGAGCAGCCGCGGCTCGCCGCGGGCCTTGGCATCGGCGTCCTTGAGGCCGTTCGAGACGATCTCGAAGCCGCCATGGTCGGGATAGGTGTAGGTCCAATACCATTGGTTGCCGGTCGCCTTGACGGTGATGTCGGCCTTGGGAGGGTTGTATTGGTGGGCGAGCAGCCGGATCGAGGGCACCGCGATCGCCACCAGGATCAGGACCGGGACCAAGGTCCACACCACTTCGAGCGTGGTGTTGTGGGTGGTCCGCGAAGGCACCGGATGGGCGCCGCGGCGGAAGCGGATGATGACGAACAGCAGAAGGCCGAGGACGAAGACCGAGATGACGGTGATGATCGGCAGGAGCAGAGCGTTGTGGAACCACAAGGCCTCCTGCCCGATCGGAGTCACCTGCGGCTGGAAGCCCGCGGCCCCGGTCGGCTGGCCGACGGTGGCGTCCGGCGCGGTGCGGGCGGCGCTGCTGCTCAGCACCTGTGCGTTGCTCGGCGCCTCCTCGTTCGCGCTCGGCTGGTTCATTTCCTCGGGCTGGGCGGGGGCTGCCTGCGAGTTGGCGCTGATCGCGTCGGCCGGCGCCTGGGCGGCGGGAGCGGGGGCCGCCTGCGAAAGGGCGGCAGCCGGCGCCAGCGCGAAGGCGGCGGCGGCGAGGATCAGCTTGAGCGGAGTCTTCATCTAAACCCTTCGGGACCTTGCGGACGGAGCGGGACGGATTCGGGGCCGAGCGGCGGATTGGCGCGCCTTATAGGCACGAGGCCCTGCCGCCTCAAGGCTCTTGGATCGCCTTGAAGCCGCTCCTTTCGCGGCCTATCAGGCCGGCGGCCGCAACGGCCGGGGAAAGGTTCGATGGACGAAGCGGAGATCCTCGCCGAATTCCGCGCCGCGGAGGCGCTGCTCGAGGGGCATTTCGTCCTCTCCTCGGGCCTGCACAGCCCGTTCTACCTCCAATGCGCGCGGGTGCTGATGGATCCGTCGCGCGCGTCGCGCCTCGCCCACGCGCTCGCCACCGGCCTGCCTCTCGAGATCAGGAGCCGGATCGAGGCCGTGGTCTCGCCGGCGATGGGCGGGATCATCATCGGCCATGAGCTCGGCCGCTCGCTCGGGCTCGAGGCGATGTTCCTCGAGCGGCCGTCGGGGACGTTCGAGCTTCGCCGCGGCTTCCGGCTCGCGCCGGGGCAGAAGGTGCTGCTGGTGGAGGACGTCGTGACGACCGGCCTGAGCTCGCGCGAAGCGATGCGCGCCGTCGCCGCCGCCGGGGCGGAGGTGATTGCCGCCGCCGCGCTCGTCGACCGCTCGAACGGACTCGCGGATCTCGGCGTGCCCTTCTTCCCGCTGATCAGGCTCGACATCCCGGTCTACGAGCCCGAAGCGCTGCCGCCCGGGCTGGCGTCGCTGCCGCCCGAGAAGCCCGGAAGCCGCAAGGCCGCGTGAGCGGGCACCTCCGCCTCGGCGTCAACATCGACCATGTCGCGACCATAAGGAACGCGCGCGGCGGGGATTTCCCCGATCCCGTGCGCGCCGCCCTCGCCGCCGCCGAGGCCGGCGCCGACGGCATCACCGCCCATTTGCGCGAAGACCGCCGTCACATACGCGACGAGGACATATCGGCGCTGATCGGGCGGCTGACCGTGCCTCTGAACCTGGAGATGGCGGCGACCGGCGAGATGCTCGAAATCGCCCTCAGGCACCGGCCCAACGCCGCCTGCCTCGTCCCCGAGAAGCGCGAGGAACGCACCACCGAGGGCGGTCTCGACGCGGCCGGGCAGGACAACCACCTCCTCCCCTACGTCGCCCGCCTCGGCGAGGCCGGCATCCGCGTCAGCCTGTTCATCGAGCCCGACCCGCGCCAGATCGAGGCGGCGATCCGGCTCAAGGTGCCGGTGGTCGAGCTCCACACCGGCCGCTACGCCCATCTCGACGGCGAAGCCCGGGCGGAGGAGCTGCGTCGGCTCGCCGACGCCGCCGCTTTGGCCGCCAAGAACGGCATCGAGCCCCATGCCGGCCACGGCCTCACCTTCGCCAACGTCCAGCCCGTCGCAGCCATCCCGCAACTCCGCGAGCTCAACATCGGCCATTTCCTGATCGGCGAGGCGATCTTCACCGGCCTCGGCGACAGCGTCGCCCGGATGCGGGCCCTGATGGACGAGGCGCGGGGATGATGGGGACCCACGTCATCCCGGCGAAGGCCGGGACCTCAGGACGAGAAGTCATGTCAGGTCTCCACGAGGTCCCGGCTTCCGCCGGGATGACGAAGTGATGATAAT
Organism: Sphingomonadales bacterium; assembly: GCA_034668485.1. Classification (GTDB taxonomy): domain Bacteria; phylum Pseudomonadota; class Alphaproteobacteria; order Sphingomonadales; family Sphingomonadaceae; genus Allosphingosinicella. The sequence continues at coordinate 3,173 of JAXDPG010000200.1, read as the reverse complement.
CGGCATCGGCTCGGATTTGTGCAACATCGACCGCATCCAGTCCTCGCTGGACCGGTTCGGCGAGCGCTTCGTCCGCCGAGTCTTCACCGAGGCCGAGCGCGCCAGGGCCGAAGCGCGCCCGCTGACCCGCGCCGGGACCTACGCCAAGCGCTTCGCCGCCAAGGAGGCCTTCTCGAAGGCGGTCGGGACCGGCTTCAAGGGCGGCGTCTTCATGCGCGACATCGGAGTCGTCAACCTCCCCTCGGGCGCGCCCACCCTCGCTCTGACCGGCGGCGCCGGGGCAAGGCTTGACGCTTTGACTCCGGAGGGCCACCTCGCACAAATCCATTTGACGATGACGGACGACTATCCTTTCGCTCAGGCCTTCGTCATCATCACCGCCAGCCCAGACCCGAGGAGCCCAGGGTGAGCAGCAGCGACCCCGCATTGACCGATACGCCCGAAGCCCGGCCGGGCGCCCCCGCGCCCGCGGCGAAGAAGGAAGGCACCGACTGGTGGGCGGAAGTGAAGGCGATCTTCTGGCTGATCCTCGCCGTCCTCGCCTTCCACAGCTTCATCGCCAAGCCCTTCTACATCCCGTCGGAATCGATGATGCCGGGGCTCCTGAAGGGCGACCGCCTGGTCGTCAGCAAATATCCCTACGGCTGGTCCTGGGTATCGCCCAGCTTCCACATATTGCCGCAGATGAAGGGGCGGCTGTTCGGGCGCATGCCGAAGCGCGGCGACATCGTCATCCTCACCCCGCCGGGCAAGACCTCCGACTATATCAAGCGAGTCATCGGCCTGCCCGGGGACACGCTCGAGATGGTCGACGGAACGCTCTACATCAACGGCAAGGAAGTGAAGCGCGAGCTTCGGCCGGCGGTCCGGGTCCCCGTCGACCTCAATACTCCGTGCAACATGGGCGGCGCCTCGCGTCAGGTGCTCGGCGCCGACGGCAGGCTCTTCTGCGAGCTGCCCGTCTACCGCGAGACCCTGCCCAACGGCCGCAGCTACGACACGATCGACCTCGGCCCCTCCGAAGTCGACGATTTCCCGAAGGTCACCGTCCCGGCCGGCCATGTCTGGGTCCAGGGCGACAATCGCGACAAGTCCGCCGACAGCCGGGTCCCGGCTTCCTCCGAGGGCCTCGGCGGTCCGGTGCCGTGGGAGAATATCGGCGGCCGGGCCGAGTTCATCACCTTCTCGCTCGACGGCTCGTCCTCCTACCTCAACCCGATCAGCTGGATCACCGCGATGCGCGGCGGCCGCGCCGGCACCTCGCTCCGGCCCCATGAGGGCCGGCCGCAATGAGCGAGGAGGGTCCCGACCGGGAGCCGTCCATATCTGACGATCATGTCGAGCAGCCTGGGCCGGCGGAGATGCGCGACCCGCTGATCCGCCACGAGCTCAAGCGCGCCAGCGTCTGGTTCGGCCTGGCGCTCGCCATCGCCGCGGTGATCGTCCTCGCCCAGCCCCTCCTGCTCATCTTCGCCGGCATCGTCCTCGCCTCGATGCTCGACGGCGGCACCCGCCTGCTCGGCCGGATCCTGCCGATAAGGCGCGGCTTCCGCCTCGCCATCGTCACCCTGCTCGCGGTCGCCTTCATCGCCTGGACCTTCTATTATGCCGGAGCGACCTTGGCCGGCCAGGCCGAGAGCCTGCGCGCCGCCGTCACCCTCCAGGCCAACCGCCTGCTCGCCTGGGGCAACGAGCTCGGCATCGTCCAGGGCGGGGTCGGGGTCGATCAGCTCAGCGGGCAGCTGATGGGCACGCTCGGGCGGCTCGGCTCGGCGGTGTCGAGCGCGGTCGGAGTCGTCACCTCGATGGTGATGATCCTCGTCATCGGCATCTTCATCGCGGTCGAGCCCCGCCTCTACCAGCGCGGCGTCGCCTGGATGCTTCCGATCTCGAGCCGGGACCGCTTCTACGGCACCGCCGAACGGATGGGTTTCACCCTGCGTCGGCTTATGGCCGGGCGTCTCGTCGGAATGGCCTTCGAGGGCGTCGGCACCTGGATCCTGCTCGCCTTGGGCGGCGTGCCGATGGCGGCCTTGCTCGGCCTCATCACCGGCCTGCTCGCCTTCGTCCCCAACATCGGCGCGATCATCTCGGGCGTGCTGATGGTGCTCGCCGGCTTCAGCGTCGGCGTCAATTCCGGCCTCTGGGCGATCTTCGTCTATTTCGTCATCCAGAATGTCGACGGCTATCTGATCGTCCCCTACGTCGCGCGCCGCACCGTCGACCTCGCTCCGGCTTTGGTGCTGAGCTGCCAGCTCCTGTTCGGCGCGCTGTTCGGGCTGCTCGGGCTGATGCTCGCCGACCCGATCGTGGCGATGCTCAAGGTCGCCCTCGAGCAGAAGTCCCGCGACGATCAGGAGGACGGGGCCAGGGCCGCTCGCTGAGGATCGTCACCCCGGCGAAAGCCGGGGCCTCGTGGAGGCCCGCAGCGACTTCCTCGTCCGGGGGTCCCGGCTTTCCGACGGGATGAGGTTACCTTCTCAACGCGCCCCCGCCGGCGGCGCGCCTTCCGGCGGCGGCGCGCTTTGCATCTGCTGCATCTGCTGCAATTGCTGGAGCTGCTGCATGCGCTGCATCTCCATGAAGCGGGGGCCGGCGCCGGCCTCGACCTGGAGGACGTCGATCTCGAAGACGAGGCTGTCCTGGGCCGTGAACGGAGCGCCGGGCGGGATCGGCCCCTGCTCGTGGGTGCCGGGGGGCAGCGTCAGGATGTAGGAGCCGCCGGGGCGCATGTGCTGGAGCCCTTCGGCGAAGCCGGGATAGACGCCCTGGGTCGTCGTCACGAACGGCTGGCCGGTCTCGCGGCTGTCCTGGATGACCGGCGATTCGAGGACCTTGGCGTGCAGCTTGTAGTGGAGCGCGACCACGTCCTGCGTCGTGATCTTCGCCCCCGAACCGGCTTTGAGGGTGCGGATGGTCACTCCCTTGGCGGCGGTCACGGTCTGGAAAGCGCTGGTGCCCCACCAGGCGAAGGCCCCGGCGAGCAAGGCGAGCAGAACGAGCGCGATCCAGAGCTTGGCGACCGAGCCCTTCTTCAAGGGCTGCAGCGGAACGGCGGTGACGGACATGGATATTCCCCGGATAGGCGAAGGGCGGCGATACACATCGCCGCCCTCGAAGGAAACAGGGATGGGAGGCGAAAAAGCCCTTAGCGGGTCGCGCCGCCGCCGTCG
>JAXDPG010000199.1:0-15078 GCA_034668485.1 Sphingomonadales bacterium | reverse complement strand
CGGCCAAGGCGGCGGCGATATTGGCGTGGTTCGACAAATATAAGGACGGGGCGCCGGCGAAGTAGGCGGGGATGACGGGTTATGCCGCCTTCCCTCTCTCTACGCCGCCCGGCGCACCATCGTGTCGGACAGCCAGGCCCGAGCCTGACGCTGGGCCTCGGCGATCTCGCGGGCGGTCATCTCCTCGGCGATCTCGGCGCGGCATTCCTGGCCGCGCTCGCTGCCGTTCAGGGCCGCGAGGTTGAACCATTTGTGGGCTTCGACGAGGTCGACCTCGAGGCCGTGGGTGCCGGTCGAGTAAGCGACGCCGAGCTCGTAGAGCGCATCCGGATCACCCATCGCGGCGTCGGCAAGGCGGCTTTCGATCAGGAAAGTCGCGGATTTCAGGCTGTTCCCCATAGTGACCTGCCCCTGTTGTTGCGTGTCGTGGGCAGGTTTGCGCGGGCGATCACCAACAAATGGTTAACGCCGCGAATACCATTCATGCCCCGGTCGGCACCGCGAGGTTGTCGATCAGGCGGGTTTTGCCGATGCGGGCGGCCGCCAGGAGGCGCGAGGGACGTTCCAGACGAGTCACCGGCGCCAGGGTCTCCGAGTCGCACAGCTCGACATAGTCGATCGGATCGAAACCGGCCTTGGCCAGCCGCTCCTTCGCGGTTGCAAGAGCTTCGGACACGTCGCTGCCGCGCTGGATCGCCGCCGCCGCCTCCCCGAGCGCCCTCGGCAGCGCCCGCGCCGCCTGACGCTCCTCATCGGAAAGATAGGCGTTGCGCGAGGACAAAGCGAGGCCGTCGGCGTCGCGCTGGGTAGGAACGCCGACGATCTCGACGGCGAGGCCGAGGTCGCGAACCATCTGCCGGATCACCGCGAGCTGCTGAAAATCCTTCTCGCCGAACAGCGCGATATCCGGGCGGACCTGGTCGAACAGGCGCGACACCACGGTCGCGACGCCGTCGAAATGGCCGGGCCGGGCGCTGCCGTCGAGGCCCTCGCCTAGGCTGCCGGCACGCACGCTGATCTCGGATCCGTTCGGATACATGGTCGCGACGTCCGGCATCCAGAGAAGGGTGCAGCCTTCCTCTTCCAGCTGCTTGACGTCGCTCGCCTCACGGCGCGGATAGGTCGACAAATCCTCATCGGGGGCGAACTGGGTCGGATTGACGAAGATCGAGGCGACGACATGATCCGCACGACGCCGCCCTTCCGCCACCAGCGCCATATGGCCCGCGTGAAGCGCGCCCATCGTGGGCACGAAGGCGATCGTCGCGCCATCCGCCCTGAGCGCCGCCACCGCCGCCCTCAACGCTTCGATGTCACGGACAGTTTGCACCCTGTTCCCGCCTCCGATATCACCCTGGGCGACGCCCTTGCGGGGGGCGGACGGCAGAATCAAGGGTAGCAGATGGCGTCGCCGCATTTCATCGTTTTCGCCAATGAGAAAGGCGGCACCGGCAAATCCACGACGGCCGTGCACAGCGCGGTCGCGCTCGCCGCTGCCGGCCGGCGCGTCGCCGCGCTCGATCTCGACACCCGCCAGCGCACCCTCGGCCGCTATCTCGACAACCGCGCCGAGAGCATCAGGCGGCTCGGTATCGACCTGGTCATGCCGGCCTACGAAACGTTCGATCCCGATAAGAGCGAGACGATCGAGGCCCAGCTCGACCGGATCGCGGCCGACGTCGAGATCGTCGTCGTCGATACGCCCGGCCGGGACGACCCCCACGCCCGCGCCGCCATGATTCGCGCCGACACCTTGGTCACCCCGATCAACGACAGCTTCGTCGATCTCGACCTGATCGGTCAGGTCGACGCCGAGACCTACCGGGTCCGCCGCCCCAGCTTCTATGCCGAGCTGGTCTGGAACAGCCGTACCCAGCGCGCCAAGACCCATGGCGCCAGCGTCGACTGGGTCGTGCTCAGGAACCGGATGCAGCATATCGAGGCGCGCAACATGCGCCGCGTCGGCGAGGCCCTGAACGAGCTCTCCCGCCGCGTCGGCTTCCGGGTCATCCCCGGCCTCGGCGAGCGCGTCATCTACCGCGAGCTCTTCCCCAAGGGCCTCACCCTGCTCGACCTGCCCCACCTCGGCGAGGTCGGGATCGCCCATATCGCCGCCCGCCAGGAATTGCGCGAGATGATCGCCGGCTTCGCTCTGCCGCAGCCGGGCGAGGCCGCCGCGCCGCGGACGGCGGCGCTCGCCGGCTAGGCTATGGGCCCGCTCATCCTGCTTGCGGCGGGCGGCTTGCTCTGGGCCTTCGCCACCGGCCGCCTCAAGGACTTCACCTACGAGGACGGTGTCGCCGCCATCCTCTTCCTGCTCGGCCTGCGCCTCTTCACGACCGGGAAGCTGGTCGTCGGAGCCGCTTTGATGGCGGGCGCCTTGCTCTGGGCGGCCTGGCGCCGGCAGCGGCCTTCGTCGCGACCGATGCCGATCGCCGACGCCCGCCGGCTGCTCGGAGTCTCGGAAGGCGCGACTCTGCAGGAGATACGCGACGCCCATCGCCGCCTGATCGCGCGGGTTCACCCGGACGTCGGCGGCTCCGCCGAGCTTGCCCACCGGGTCAACGCCGCGCGCGACACGCTGCTCGCCGAAACAATGAACCGCAGGCCGCCTCGCGCGTCTTGATTCAATTCCCCGATCCGGAGTCCCCATGAGCCATAGCCTGCCGCCGACGTCTCTGCGCGAATATGACATCAGGGGAATCTACGGCGAGACGCTCGGCGAGGAGGATGCGAAGGCGGTGGGCCGCACCTTCGGCACGCTCCTGCGGCGCGCCGGCGGCAGCCGGTGCGCGGTTGGCCGCGACGGCCGCGAGAGCTCGCCGGGCCTCGAAGCGGCGCTGATCGAAGGGCTGACCGCGAGCGGCGCCGACGTCGTCCGAATCGGCCTCGGCCCGACGCCGATGCTCTATTATGCCGAGGCCGAGCTGCCGGTCGACGGCGGGATCATGATCACCGGAAGCCACAATCCCGGCAATTATAACGGCTTCAAGATGGTCCTCCAGCATGGCGCCTTCTTCGGCGAGCGCATCCAGGCATTGGGGCGCATGGCCGCCGCGGGCGATTGGGAGGACGGCTCGGGCTCGGTCCGCGATGAGGATGTGATGGAGCGCTACGTCGAGCGGCTCCTGCGCGGTTTCGACGGCCAGCCGTTCCGGATCGGCTGGGATTGCGGCAACGGGGCCGCCGGCCCGGTCGTCGAGCGGCTGGTGAAACGCCTCCCCGGCGAGCATTTCACCCTCTACACCGAGGTCGACGGGCGCTTTCCCAACCACCATCCCGATCCCACGGTCGAGGCCAATCTCAAGGATCTCAAGCGGCTCGTCCGCGAAAAGAAGCTCGATTTCGGAGTCGCCTTCGACGGCGACGCCGACCGGCTCGGCGCGGTCGACGGCGAGGGCCGGGTCGTCTGGGGTGACCAATTGCTGTCGATCCTGGCGGAGCCGGTTCTGGCGGAAGTGCCGGGCGCGACAATCATCGCGGACGTCAAGGCGAGCCAGGCTCTGTTCGACCGGGTCGCCGAGCTCGGCGGGAAGCCGCTGATGTGGAAGACCGGCCACAGCCTGATCAAGTCGAAGATGAAAGAGACCGGGGCGCCGCTCGCTGGCGAGATGAGCGGCCACATCTTCTTCAAGCACCAATGGTACGGCTTCGACGACGCCATCTACGCGGCCATCCGCCTGATCCGCGCCGTCAGCCAGCTCGGCGGCTCCCTGACCGCCCTTCGCTCCGCCATGCCGGCGATGATCAACACGCCCGAGATGCGCTTCCAGGTGGACGAGAGCCGCAAGTTCCCGGTCGTGGACGAAGTCCTCGAGCGCCTCGCCGCGAGCGGGGCCGAGGTCGACCGTACCGACGGCGCCCGGGTCAGCACGCCCGACGGCTGGTGGCTGCTTCGAGCCTCCAACACCCAGGACGTCCTCGTCGCCCGTGCCGAGGCGAAGGACCAGGCCGGCCTCGATCGCCTCGTCGCCCAGATCGACGCCCAACTCGCGCTCTCCGGCCTCAGCCGCGGCGCCCAGGTCGCCCACTGATGCCGAAGCTCTACCCCGAGGCTTTGCTTTTCTGCATCCTCTGGGCCGCGCTCGCCATTTACGGCGGCCTCGAGCTGGGCTGGAAGGCCGGCGCCGCGCTGACCCTCGGCCTGTTCATCCTGATCATGCCGACCAGCGCTTTCATTCTTTCGCGCACCGGCAGCTTCCGGCTGGAGCGGGCGGTGCGGTGGGGAATATTGGCGGCTGCGACGATCGTGTTCCTATCGCTGAACGACCTCGCGCACTGAAGGTCATTGCGAGCGCGACGAAGCCATCCCGCGGCGGGTCTGAGAAACCGGCTCGCCATGTCGCCTCGCTACTCAAAATAGCGGGACTCGCTCGTCTCCTTGTCCGAGCGCGTCGTCAGCGATGTAGAGATCCCGCCAGATGGTGCCGAGCTTGGGGCCGATTTCGGTTCCTTGGGGCCCGGCACCACCGAGGTCGTCACACGAGTAAGGGTGCCGCGCCCGACATTGGCGCGATACGCCGTTACAACGCCCTGTGAGTCCGTGCGGGTGGAGGACAGCCAGAGCCATTCCAGCTCGTGCCAGCTTTTCGCGACGAAATAATAGTTGGTCTGAATCCTGCCGGTTCCCCCGCCAGGTGGAGGATAGAGGGTCTGGAAATAGCCCTCCGCGACTTGAACGCGTGGGTTCCAGTATCGAACCCACCTTCCCTCGACCTTATCCTGCCGGAGGAGCTGCCTGCCCCCGCGATTGAGAAACACCTCGCCGACCAGCGTGGTATCGGGGAGAAATCGAAGAGTGAGCAAGGCCGCCGACACGAAAAAACCCGCGACCTGGACGAAATTGTCGCCATCGCGTTTGTACCCGGCCAGCTGGGTCGCTAACGAATCCCCGTCTCTTGGCTCGTCGTGGACGAAGGAGGCGAATGATCCGACCCAAGTGCCGGCCATGAATTCGACGGGAGGGAACTCCACCCCTTGTTCCGGCAAGGGACGCACGTCGTCGAACGACGGCGGCAAGGGCACGGGTGGATCGACGTCGTCATCCCTTGGATCGGCCATGAGGATATTCTCCTGAAAGCTGCTCGATTGAGCAGAACAGGACGTCAGCAGCCCTTTCGCCGCCCAAGCCGAACGTTTGGCAGGCGCCCTAACCGGCTCGGCCGACGTCGCGCCCGGGAGGCAAGGACCAAGCGTGCGCCGCAGGTCCGGTGCGGCGGTTCAACGGCGGAAAAGCTGATCAGCTTGCGTATAGGCTCAACTCGGAGCGACGGATAGGGAATCGAACCGAAACGGATACATTCCCGACCGGCGTGGCTCCGCTGATTCTCCTTCCCGGGATTCCCCACCTGACATCGAGGCTACGGCTGGTCGCCTCCACGGTCGGGGAAGACTTGGGCCATCAATCGTCCTCGTCCTCCCGGCCGACCAGGTTCAACTCCCGCGCCTTGATCTGCCTCGTCATGCACCAGTGCATCAAAGCGTCCTCGCGGCCGTGGGTGATCCAGACTTCGCGCGGCTTCAGTTCCTCGATCGTCTGGGTGAGCTCGTCCCAGTCGGCATGGTCGGAGACGATCAGGGGCAGCTCGACGTTGCGCTGGCGGGCGCGCTGGCGGACCCGCATCCATCCGGACGCCATGGCGGTGATCGGGTCGGGCAGGCGGCGCGACCAGCGGTCGTTGAGGCAGCCCGGCGGGGCGACGACGATCCTGCCGCGAAGCTCGTCCTTCGAGGCGCCCGTCGCCGGCCGCAGGTCGCCGAGGTCGACGCCATGCTCCGCGTAGAGGTCGCAGAGACGTTGGAGGGCGCCATGGATGTAGATCGGATCGTGGTAGCCGCGGCACCTCAATTCCATCATCAGCCTCTGCGCCTTGCCGAGCGCATAGGCGCCGACGAGCACGCAGCGCTCCGGATTTTCGTGCAGCCGGGCGAGCAGCCGGTCGATCTCGCTGCCGGTGTCGGGATGGCGGAAGACGGGGAGGCCGAAGGTCGCCTCGGTGATGAAGACGTCGCAGGGCACCGGCTCGAACGGCGGGCAGGTCGGGTCGGGCCGGCGCTTGTAATCGCCGGAGACGACCACCCGCTCGCCTTTGTGCTCGAGCACGATCTGGGCGGAGCCGAGGACGTGGCCGGCCGGGACGAAGCTCGCCTCGACCTCGCCGAGCCGGACGACCTCGCCATAGGCTGTCGGCCGCCCGCCCGGCTGCGGCCCGTAGCGGCATGCCATGATCGCCAGCGTCTCGGGGGTCGCGAACACCTCGCCATGGCCTCCGCGGGCATGGTCCGCATGGCCGTGCGTGACCAGGGCGCGCGCCTTGGGCACGCTCGGATCGACCCAGGCGTCGGCCGGCTTTATGTACAAGCCTTCGGGAAAAGGCTCGATCCAGGAACCGAGGCGCGCCATTGGCGCTATATGGCCGCACGGCGCGGACATTAGAAGGAGCAGCGCGATGGATCTGGGCGGAGGCAATTGGGCGATCATCAACATCGTCGGCCCGCTGCTGCTCGCGGCGGTGCTGCTGTGGGCCCTGCTGAGGAACCGCAAATCGCGCCGGAGCGAAGTCGACACCGAGCAGGCGACGCGCGATCTCTACCGCGAGGAGGAGGAGAAGCGGCGCACCGGGGATGACGCGAGGTCGTAACGTCATCCCGGCGGAAGCCGGGACCCATGAACACCGTGCTTGAGAGTTCGAAAGGACCGGTGTTCATAGGTTCCGGATCAAGTCCGGAATGACGACACCAGCCCTCCCGCCTCAAATCTCCGCCTGGTTCGCGGCCAAGGGCTGGACCCTGCGGCGCCACCAGCTCGAGATGCTCGCCGCCGCCCGCGCCGGGCGAAGCGCGCTGCTCGTCGCCCCGACCGGCGCCGGCAAGACGCTGGCCGGCTTCCTCCCCTCGATCGTCGAGCTGATCGAGGCGCCGACCGAGGGCCTCCACACCCTCTACATCTCGCCGCTCAAGGCGCTCGCGGTCGACGTCCGGCGCAACCTGCTCACCCCGATCGAGGAGATGGACCTGCCGATCCGGGTCGAGACCCGCACCGGCGACACCCCCGCCGACCGCAAGGCGCGGCAGCGGGTGCGGCCGCCGCAAATGCTTCTGACCACGCCCGAATCGCTGAGCCTGCTGCTCAGCCACGAGGACAGCGCCCTGCTGTTCGAAAATCTAAGCACCGTCGTCGTGGACGAGGTCCACGCCTTCGCCACCGGCAAGCGCGGCGACCTTTTGTCCCTGTCCCTCTCCAGACTGCAGCGCCTCTCCACATGGCTCCGCCGGGTCGGCCTCTCCGCCACCGTCTCCGATCCCGAGGCTTTCCGAGGCTGGCTCGCGCCGCACGGCGATACCGACCTGGTCGATCTGGTCGAAGGGGAACCGGGGGCGCCCGCGCATCTGTCGATCATGCTGCCGGAAGAGGACAAGATACCCTGGGCCGGCCATAGCGGCCGCTGGGCGGCCTTGAGCGTCATGCGCGAGATCGAGCGGCACAAGACGACGCTCATCTTCTGCAATACGCGCTCGCTCGCCGAGCTCATCTTCCAGGACCTCTGGGCCGTCAACGAGCAGCATCTTCCGATCGGAATCCACCACGGCTCGCTCGCGCTCGAGGCCAGGCGGAAGGTGGAGAACGCGGTCGCCGAAGGGCGGCTCCGCGCGCTCGTCTGCACTTCGAGCCTCGACCTGGGAGTGGATTGGGGCGACGTCGACCTCGTCCTCCAGATGGGGGCGCCCAAGGGCTCGTCGCGGCTCATGCAGCGGATCGGCCGCGCCAACCACCGGCTCGACGAGCCGTCGGAAGCGATCATCGTCCCGGGCAACCGCTTCGAATATCTCGAGGCGCGGGCCGCGCTCGACGCGATCGAGGAGGGGGCGCTCGACGCCGAATATTTCCGTCCCGGAGCGCTCGACGTCCTCGCCCAGCACATCATGGCGCTCGCCTGCGCGGCGCCCTTCCGCGAGGACGAGATGCTCGACGAAGTGCGCTCGGCCGCGCCTTATGCGGGGCTCAGGGAAGAGACCTTCCTTACGATCCTCTCCTTCATCGAGAGCGGCGGCTATGCGCTCAAGGCCTATGACCGCTTCCGCCGGATCGCCAAGGACCCGGACGGGCTGTGGCGGGTCTCGCATCCGCGCTTCGTCCAGCAGCACCGGATGAACGCCGGGATCATCGTCGACACGCCGCTCTACTACGTCCGCTTCAGGAACGGCCGGCTGCTCGGCACGGTCGAGGACAATTTCGCCGAGACCCTGAGCCCGGGCGACACCTTCTTCTTCTCAGGCCTGGTGCTCGAGGTCGAGCGGATCGACGGCATCGACCTCATCGTCCACGCCACCTCGAAGTCGGCTCGGATCCCGACCTATATGGGCGCCCGGATCGCGATCAGCACCAACCTCGCCGACCGCGTCCGAGCCTTCCTCCACGACCGCAGCCAGTGGGAGCGCTTCCCCGATCCCGTGCGCGACTGGCTGAGGGTCCAGGAATATCGCTCGGCCATCCCCGCGCCTGACCAGCTGCTCGTCGAGACCTTCCCGCACGAGCATGTCCATTACATGGCCGCCTACAGCTTCGAGGGCTGGAACGCGCACCAGTCGCTCGGAATGCTGATCACCCGGCGGATGGAGAGCTCGGGCCTGAAGCCTTTGGGCTTCGTCGCCAACGATTATGCCCTGGCCTGCTACGGGCTCGAGCCGATCGCCGACCCCGCCGCGCTCTTCTCGGCCGACATCCTCGAGAAGGAGTTCGTCGACTGGGTCGAAGGCTCGCATCTCCTGAAGCGCGCCTTCCGCGAGGTGGCGGTGATCGGCGGCCTCGTCGAGCGCGCCCACCCCGGCAAGCGCAAGACCGGCAAGCAGGTCACCTTCTCGACCGACCTCATCTACGACGTCCTGCGCCGCTACGAGCCCGACCACCTGCTCCTCAAGGCCGCCTGGGCCGACGCCCGCGAGAAGATGACCGACGTCGGCCGCCTCGCCCGCCTCCTCGACCGCGCCCAGCGGACGATGCTCCATGTCGAGCTCGACCGGGTCTCGCCGATGGCGGTGCCGGTCCTCACCATCATCGGGCGCGAACGGATGGCGCAGGGAACGGTCGACGACCAGTTGCTGATCGAGGCCGAGAGCCTCGCCGCGACGGCGATGCGGATCGATTGAGCCGAAGGGGGGAGAATGCCGTCATCCCGGCGAAAGCCGGGACCTCGGTGAAACACTTCAATTAGTGCACTGTCACCGATTTAGGCGCGTAATACGGTGACAGTGCACTATTTGCGGCGCAGGCGTGACAGGGCCAGCCCGACGGCCGCCAGCGGCCAGCTGACCTGTTCCTCTCTCGTCCCGCCGGCGGCTGTGGGCGGCTCCGCGGCCGGCGGCCCGGCCGCCCGCGCCTCCTCGCCGAACGGCACGCCCGCCTCCATCGCCTGCTGCCGCTCGAGCTCGGAGTTGAGCTCGCCGCCCATCAGCACGATGTAGGCGGAAAGGTAGAGCCAGGTGAGGAAGACGACCACTCCGCCCAGCGAGCCGTAGGTCGCGTTGTAATTGCCGAAATTGGACACGTAGAGGCCGAAGCCGAGGCTGGCCGCCAGCCATATGAGGGTTGCGGTGGCGGAGCCGGGACTGATCCATACCCAGGGCGCGTCGGGCCGGTTGGGCGCATAGCGGTAGGCGGCGGCGAGGCCGAAGCCCACCGCCGCCACGGCGACCGCCCAGAACAGCATTTGAAGCGCGGTGTGCGCCCAGCCCGGGAAGCCGGGAAAGAAGGTCTCCACCCAGCCCGTCACCGAGATGCCGGCGGCCGCGATGACCAGAATGACGAGGGCGCCGACCGTCATCGCCAGCGACAATATCGTCGCCTTGATGAAGCCGCGGCTCTCCTTCACCTCATAGGCGATGTTGAGCGCCGTGACGATCGCGCCTGAGCCCTTGCTGGCGCCGTAGACCGCCAGCGCGATGGCGACGACCAGGCTCCAGCCCTTCGCCGCATCCGGCGAATCGGTCATCGCCTTGAGCTGGTCGCCGATCAGGGCGGCGGCGTCGTGCGGGAGCACCCCGAACAATTTGCGGATATGCTCCGCCACCGTCGCCGGCTCGGCCGCCAGCCCGTAGACCAGCACGGTTGCCGCCAGCATCGGAACGAAGGCGAGGAAGGCATAGAAAGCGACCCCCGCGGCGAGCAGTCCGACATTGTCGTCGCCCGCTTCCTTCCAGGTGCGGACAAGGACGTCGCGCCAGTCACGGAGCGCGGGCCAGCGGACGGGTTGGATCGTCATGGCGGCGAGAACCGGGGGAAGGGACGGCGGTTCCGCCGAAGCCGTCACCCCAGCGAAGGCTGGGGTCCCGGCGGGTGAAGAGCGCTGGAGTTCATCGCCCCGTGGGCCCCCAGCCTCCGCTGGGGCGACGGGCTAGATCATCGCCCTCGGGTTGCTGAACACCCGGGTCACTTCCGGCTCGAAGCTCGCCAGCGGATCGACGTCGAAGCCCGGATCGAAGGCCGGAGCGTCCCAGTCGTCGACCAGCTTCTCGGCGAAGCCGTACCAGCTCTCGCCCTTGAACCGCTCGCGCCCCTCCGGGTCCTTGCCGAGATGCTCGAAATAATAGCGGCCCTGGAATTCCTGGTGCCAGTAGATGGCGTGGTAGATGTCCTCGCGGACGTAGGGCTTGAGCATCTCCGCCGCGATCGGCCCGTGATTGGGGATCGAGAAGAGCTTGCCGAGGTCGTGGCAGAGCGCGGCGACGACCTCCTCGTCGCTGGCGCCGTCGCGGCGGGCGAGGGTGCCGGCCATCAGCGAATGGGTGAGCTGGTTGGCGGCGAAGCCGACCTCGATCGCCTCCAGACGGGCGAGCCCCTCCATGATCTGGCGCGCGGCATCCGTCTTCTGGTGCTTGCCGTGCTCCATGGCGATATGGGCCCAGTCCTGGGCGGTGCCGTTCCTCATGTCGGTGAACATGGCGAGTCTCCTTGCGGCCGCAAAATAGACCCGGCGCCGGGTCTTCCACAAGTCGGGCCGGATCGCTAGCTTCGCACGGCGCGCACCGGGGGGCGAGCGTGGAGTAATGATGGCCTCGACCGCGTCCGGAACAGCGGGCACCTCCGAGAAGCTGTCCTTCCTCGCCGACGGCGGCGGGATGGGCGAGCGGATGCGCGCCTACGATTGGACGTCCTCGCCCCTTGGGCCCCCCGCGGGCTGGCCGCAGGCGCTGAAGACCGCCACCGGCATCCTCCTGTCGTCCAAATTCCCGATGTTCCTCGCCTGGGGCCCTGAGCTGCGCTTCCTCTACAACGACGCCTATGCCGACGTGCTCGGCGGCAAGCATCCGGCCGCGCTCGGTCACGCCTTCGAAGACGTCTGGGCGGAAATCTGGGACGATGTCGGCCCGCTCGCCCGCCGCGCCCTCGACGGCGAAGCGACCTATTTCGAGAATCTGCCGCTGATCATGACCCGCAAGGGCTATGAGGAGCAGACCTTGTTCACTTTCTCCTACAGCCCGCTGCGCGATGACGACGGCTCGGCGGCGGGCATATTCTGCGTCTGCACCGAGACCACCGCGACGGTGCTGGCCGAACGGGAGCGGATCAACGAGGCCGAGCGTCTCAGGCAGTTGTTCGACCGGGCGCCGGGCTTCATGGCGGTGGTGCGCGGGCCCGATCATGTCTTCGAGATGGCCAATGCTTCCTACCAGACGTTGGTCGGCCGGAACGACCTGATCGGCAAGCCGGTCCGGGAGGCGGTCCCCGAGGTCGAAGGGCAGGGCCTCTTCGAGCTTCTCGACAAGGTCTATCGCAGCGGCGAGGCCTTTTCCGGACGGTCGGTGGCGGTCCGGCTCCAGCGCACGCCGGACGGCCCGCGCGAGGAGCGGCTGCTCGACTTCGTCTTCCAGCCGATCTTCGACGCCCACGGCGCGGTCAGCGGGATCTTCGCCGACGGCTATGACGTCACCGAGCGCCGGACCGCCGAGCAGGCGCTTCGGGAAAGCGAGGAGAGGTTCCGGCTGATCGCCGATTCGGCGCCGGTGCCGATGTGGGTGACCCGGCTCGACCGCACCCGCAGCTTCGTCAACCGCGCCTATGTCGAATTCCTCGGAATCAGCTACGACGAAGCGGTCAATTTCGACTGGCGCACCGTCATCCATCCCGAGGACGCGCCGCGCATCCTCGCCGAGTCGGTGGCGGGCGAGGCGTCGCTGAAGACGTTCGAGCTGGTCTCCCGCTACAAGAGCGGCTCGGGCTGGCGCTGGCTTCGCTCCACCTCGCAGCCGCGCTGGGGCCCCAATGGCGAGCATGCCGGGTTCATCGGCGTCGCCCACGACATCACCGAGCTCAAGGAGGCCGAAGCGGCGCTCCGCGGGGTCAACGAAACGCTCGAGAAGAGGGTCGCCGAGCGTACCGCCGACCTCAGCGCGGCGCTGGACCGGCTGCAGGCCGAGGTCGGCGAGCGGCTGAAGGCCGAGGAGGCGCTCAGGCAGGCCCAGAAGATGGAGGCGGTGGGGCAGCTCACCGGCGGCATCGCCCACGACTTCAACAACCTGCTCACCCCGATCATGGGCGGGCTCGAGCTGATCGCGTCGCGGGTCGAGGAGCCGCGGCTCAAGCGGATCGCCGAGACCGCGCTCGAATCGACCCGCCGCGGCGCCAAGCTCACCGGCCAGCTGCTCGCTTTCTCCCGGATCCAGCGGATCAGCATGGCCTCGGTCGCGGTCAACGAGGTGATCGAGGCCATGCAGCGGCTGCTGCGCCACACGATCGGCGGCGCGGTCAGGATCGAGACCCGGCTCGACCCTCGGGCCGGCTACGGCATCTGCGACGCCAACCAGCTCGAGAATGCGATCCTCAACCTCGCCATCAACGCCCGCGACGCGATGCCGGACGGCGGCATGCTCACCATCTCGACCGATCGCCTCGGCCTCGGCGAGGAGCCCGACCATCCGGCCGGCGAGTTCGTCCGAATCACCGTCGCCGATACCGGCGAGGGCATGGCTCCGGACGTGCTCGCCAGGGCCACCGAGCCCTTCTACTCGACCAAGCCGCTCGGCAAGGGGACCGGGCTCGGGCTCGCCCAGGTCTACGGCATCGCCCAGCAGGCGGGCGGCACCCTGCGCATCGAGAGCGAGCCCGGGAAGGGGACGACGGTCCATATCCTGCTTCCCCTCGCCGAGCCGCCCGGCCCGGGCGAGCGGGCGGAAACCAACGCGCCGGCGGTCCCCGCCGAAGGCGCCGCCGGCGCCCGGATCCTCGTCGTCGACGACGATGCGGACGTCCGCGCCTTCCTCGCCGAATCCCTGGAAGGCCTCGGCTGCACCGTGGTCTCCGCCGCATCCGGAGCGGAAGGGCTCGAGGCGCTTCGGAACTGGCGGCCCGACCTCGCCCTGATCGACTATGCGATGCCCGGCATGAACGGTGCCGACGCCGCTCGGGCGGCCCGCCAGGCCCATCCCGGCCTGCCGATCGTGTTCGTCACCGGCTATGCCGAGAGCGAGCAGATCGAGGCCGCGCTCGGCGGCGACGTCCCCGTCCTTCGCAAGCCCTTCACCCTCGCCGATCTCGCGTCCGCGGTGGAGGAGAATCTGGCGCGGGAGTGACGACATTGCCGACCCCTTGAACGGCGAAAGTCCCCTCCTAAATCGCCGTCGCCGGGCGACTTGTTTGCAGTGTCCGGCCTGTGATCGCGAGGAGCAGGACTGCTCTTGCCGCCGCTCCTCGTCATGTTGCTCAAACGGAGGACATCGACATGAGAAGCTTCGATTTCACCCCCTATCGCCGCTCCACCGTCGGCTTCGACCGGCTGTTCGACTTCCTCGAGAGCGCGCGCTCCGAGCAGTCGGACAATTATCCGCCCTACGACATCGAGAAGCTGAGCGACGACCGCTACCGGATCACGCTCGCGGTCGCCGGCTTCAGCTCCGGCGACATCGACATCACCGCCCGCCAGAACATGCTGGTCGTGGTCGGCCGCAAGTCGGAGAATCGCAACAAGGACGGCAATTTCCTCCACATGGGGATCGCCACCCGCGCCTTCGAGCGCCGCTTCGAGCTCGCCGACTTCGTCCGGGTCGAGGCCGCCGACATGAAGGACGGCCTGCTCGCGATCGAGCTGGTCCGCGAAATCCCCGACGCGATGAAGCCGCGCAAGATCGAGATCGGCAGCGGCGAGTCGCGCACCATCGAGGCGGAAAAGGCGCCGCAGAAGGAGCCCGAGGTCGCGTAACCGTCATTCCGGCGAAGGCTGGCATCCCAGGGGGTGAAAGCTCGGCGCTCTTCACCCCCTGGGGCACCAGCCTACGCTGGGGCAACGCGCACGAAGCGATTCAGCTTCCGTTTACCCGCAAAGGCGCAACCTCTCTCGGATGAAGTGGCTGAAGAACCCGTTCGTGCTCGTGATCGAGGGATTCGCCCTCGGCGCGATCCTTCTGGCGGCGTCGAACCCGAGCCTGGTCGAAGCGCGGCCCGCCCACCCGCCGAAGCCGCTCGATTCCTCGATCATCCCCAACCTGTCGCGTTGACGGCTTGAACGCCGCGCCCGCCCGGCTATAGCTGGGATATGGTTCGCTTTTCGTTCTGTGGTCACGATCTGATGGCGCTGCCGCAGGGGGCGCTGTTCTGGCCCGCCCGCCGCGCGCTGCTGGTTGCCGACCTCCACCTCGAGAAAGCGAGCTGGTTCGCGCGGCTCGGGCAGATGCTTCCGCCCTACGATTCGATCGCCACGCTGGCGGATCTGACCGCGCTCGCCGTCTCGACCGATGCGGCCGAGATCTGGTGCCTCGGCGACAGCTTCCACGACCGGCAGGGCTGCGACCGGCTGCCGTCAAAGGCTCGGGAATTGCTGACCGCGTTGACGGCGGCGACCCGCTGGACCTGGATCACCGGCAATCACGACGCCGGAATCCTCGACCATTGCGGGGGCGAGATCGTCGAGGAAGCAGAGGTGGACGGCCTCCTGCTGCGGCACGAGGCGGATCCCGGCGAAGCTCGGCCGGAGCTGTCGGGTCATTTCCACCCCAAGCTCAGGATCACCCACCGCGGCCGCCAGGTGGCCCGCCGCTGCTTCGTCGCGACCGAGAGGAAGCTGATCCTCCCCGCCTTCGGCTCCCTGA
>JAXDPG010000198.1:0-7584 GCA_034668485.1 Sphingomonadales bacterium | reverse complement strand
CGCTGCAGCTTCTTCTTGAGCGCCCGCAGCGCCTGGTCGACATTGTTGTCGCGAACGATGATTTGCATAAAGGCCCGTCACTCTCCGTCGAAAAGCATTTCCCGGCAACCGCTTGAGCGGACGCCCGTCGAAAATGCCGATAGCACAAAAATCTCGTCGTCGCGAGCCGATACCCGCGCCGTTGCGAAGGGGCCGTTAGCAGGGGAGGGGCCGGCTTTCAAGTCACGCCTTGCCGATCACCGCCCCGACCGCGGCAATCCTCTCGACTTGTCCGTAGCCGGGCTCGTCGAGCAGCTCGCCGAAAATGTCCGGGTCGAGCTCCGAATAGCGCAGGGTGCAGCCCAGCGCCGGCAGCGCCCCCGCCAGCGCCTCGTGCAGGGCGTCCCGCCCTTCGACGATGGCGCTGCCGGTGTAGAGGAGGATCGTTCCACCCGCCTCGATCCGGCCGGCCGCGGCGAGCGCCCAGTCGAGCGATAGTCGGGCGCCGCGCATGCCGCCCCCGTCGCGATAGAGACGTTTGACCGGGTCGGCGACGAACGGCGGATTGGCGACGACCAGGTCGATCGGCCCTTCCACGCCCGCCAGGCCCGACGACTCGATCGTGTCGAGCTCGACTCCGGCATGGCGGGCGTTGATCCGGGCGAGGCGAAGGGCGAGCGGGTTTATGTCGGCGGCGGTCGCGCGGGCGCCGGGGAGCAGCGCGGCTGCTGAGATCGCGCCGACGCCGCTGCCCGCGCCGAGGTCGACGAGGCGCCGGACCGGCGGCAAACCGGGCAGCTCGGCCTGCAGGAAGCGGACGAAGCGATAGCTGTCGGGCCCGAAGAAGACCGAGTCGGCCCGGTCGGTCGGAAAGGCGGAATGGAGGAACAGGCGGCCGTCCAGCGCGGCGACCCGGACCCGGCTCCGGCACAATCGCCCTTCGCGGCCGAGCCAGCCGCTTCGTTCGAGCGCCGACGCGACGGCGGACGGCAGCAATCCGTCCTCGAACGGCAGGCTCCAGCCGAAGACGTCGCGAAGGTCGCGGGCGACCCGTCCCGGCGTCCGCTCGAGCACTCGCCGGTGCGTTTCCGGAGTGACGGCGACGAACCGATAGCCCGAATCGCCGAGGCCTTCGAGCAAGGCGAACGCGGCGGGGTCGGGATCGTTCACCAGAGCTCGGCGCGGTACCGCTCGAAGCAGCGGGCGCCGCATTTGAGGCGGATCAGCGCGCCTTCGGCGATGGCGGCGGCGCGGCGCGGATCCTCCTCGACCAGCGGCCGCAGCGCCTCGCGGTTCCAGGCTTCGCTATGCTTGACGTCGAGGACGGCATGGAGGTCGAAATAGCGCCGCTCCGCCGCCGGGAAGCCGAGCCGGCGCAGGCCGGCGGCTGTGGCCGCCGAGCGGCCCGGCGCGGTCAGCTCGATGATTCCGAGCGCGCCCACCGAATGCCAGGCGTAGCGGCGAGTCATGGCCATTGCCGTCATCGCATTGGCGAGCGCGAGGCTCTCCCAGACGGTGCCGTCGATCGCCGCGTCGAGATCGAGCGCCTCGATCAGCAGGCCGAGCATCGGCCCATGCATGCCCTTGGCATTGCCGCGTCCCATCTCGTCCCAGTAATTGCGGGCGAATTCGAGCTTGGCGGGAACCGGCATCCTCACCTGGGTCAGGGCGAGCAGGTCCTCGAATCCGGCTTCGCCTGCCGCTTCCTGGCCGAGGAACCAGCGCATCTGATCGCGGTCGGCGGACTCGGCCAGCCACGGGAAAAGCGGGTCGCCCTGGCCGGGACCGACTTCGCGAAGCCGTTCGAACCAGGCGAGGAAGGCGTCCGCGTCAGTCGGCGCGGCGGAGGCTTCGGCGGCGACCTCGGCTCTCAGCGCGTCGAGGAAATCCCCTTCCTGGCGCCGCATCCGCTCGTCGCGCACCTGCATCCCCGGCCAGTCCTCGTCGGGGAAGCCCGCGACCAGGCGAGCGCGGTTCCACCGGGCGAGGCCGCGCTGGAACTCGTCGGTGAAATAGGGCGCCGCAAAACCGGCGTTTCGGTCGGCGGGCAGGGAGGAGGCCAAAAGTCTGCCTTGTCTAAAGGAGGGTCGACGATCAACCATTCCGCCCTTTCAATGTTCCCCTTGTCGCTGGTTAACCCATGTTAGGCAATTACTTAGCCGGAACGAGGTCACGTCGAACGCGTTGCCGCCACGCACTTGGACTGGAAGAGAAGACGCGGCTCATGCTGATGGTGGAAACCGAGCTTCGACAAAGCGATATTCACGGAATCGGCGTGTTCCTGCTCGAGCCGGTTCGCAAGGGCGAGCTGATCTGGCGCTTCGATTCGCGGATCGACCGCGTCTATTCGGAGGACGATCTGGCCAGCCTGCCCGAGCATATGCGAGGCTTCCTGCGCACCTATTCAACCTGGCACGAGGCGACCCAGCTGTGGATCCTGTGCGGCGACAATGGCCGCCACTTCAACCACTGCGACACCCCGAACACGCTGTCGCTGGGGACGGGCTTCGGCGACGACGTTGCCGCCGAGGACCTGCCGGCGGGGGTGGAGCTGACCACCAATTACGTCCTCATCTGCGACAGCGTGCGGATCAACGGCGCCGGCTATCTGTCGGCGGACTCCGTGGCGGCCTGCGCTTCCGAGAGGAGGCCGAGCCCGGCCACCGCGTCGTAATCCCCGGCGATCAGGCGGTCGCCGATGTCGAGGCGGTAGCGGGCCGACGGCACGAAGACCCGGCCGGCCCGCTCGTAGGCGGCGCCCCGCGCCGCGGCGACGGTCGTCCCCGTCCCGGTCACCACCATCGTCCAGCCGTAGAGGCCGCTCGTCACCAGGCGCCCGCCGTCCAGGCCGATCTCGCCGAAATGGAGGTGGCGCCGGTCCTCCTCGCTACACGCTTCGTCGATCAGCACCGGCAGCCCGACCGGCTCCTCGACCTGCTTGCGCGTATAGGGGAAAGGGGGCGTGGTCAGAACGATCCCGATCGAGAAGCCCGGCCGCACCGGGAAGGATGTCGCGGAACGCCGTGACATCGCCGCGAACAAGTCGGCCCAGCCTGTGTCCTGGAGCGGCTCCAGGACGGCGAAGCCGGGATAGCCGAACCGGCAGGTGAATTCGAGCGGCCAGATGCCGTCCCGATTCACGATCGTGTTGAGGTTGACGTAGCCGACATGGCCATGCTCGCGCAGCAGCGGCGCGACCCGCGCGAGCGTGAGCGCGAAGAATTTCGCGCTTCTTTCGTAGGTCGCGACCGTGCCCATCTCGCCGGTCAGCTCGCCCATGTCGCCGGCGAAGAAGCGCTTATGCTCCCAGTCGAGGCAGGCCGGCGTCAGGAACTTCTCGCCGTCGAAATAGGCACCGACGCCCATCTCGACGCCGTCGATATGGTCCATCAATATATAGTCGGCCGGCGCCCCGCCGCGGGCGCGGAACCGCCCGGCGAGGACGGCGCGCACGTCCGCGCCGTCGCCGCGCCGGCCGACATAATTGTCGCTCGAGGCGAAGTCCGGGCCGCTGAACTTGAGGACGTAGCGGCCGGGGTGGGCGGCGAGGAAGGCGTCGCCCGACTCGGCGTCCTCGAAGGCACGGACCGCCGCGGTGTTCAGGCCGAGGCCGGCGAGGAGCGCCTGCGCATAGGCGCGGTCGTTCTCGAGGCGGTCGCCGAAGGCGCTGCCGCCGATGATTTGGAAGCCGTCGCGGCGAAGCTCGTCCTGAAGCGCGCCATAGCCTTCCGACACCGCCTCGAAGAGGATGATGCCGTCGCGGCCGACCCAGTCGAGCTCGGCGCGCCAGTCCGCCGCCCGCGGCACGAGCCCCGCCATCGTCCCTCGCGCCGCTTCCTCCCCGACGAACACCTTGACCTCGTGGCCCTCGGCGACGAGCCGCATGTAGAGGCTGCCGAGGTCGCAGGTCTCGGTGACGCCCAGGAATCGCATCACGCCGTCATCCCGGCGAAAGCCGGAACCTCGTGGAGACCCGCTGAAACCTGTCGACCTGAGGTCCCGGCTTTCGCGGGGATGGCGCTAAGCATCGAGGTCCCTGAACTCGGGGGTCCGCTTGGACAGCCGTCCCTGGACGGCGGCGGCGAGGTCGGCGCTGACGAGGGCGCCGGCGTTCCACAAAGCGACCTGGCGAAGGCCCTCCTCCACGGTCCGGCCGCGGCTGTAATTGAGGCTCATCTTGGCGCCGGCGACGGCGAGCGGCGACTTGGCGGCGATCGTCCGTGCGAGCTCGAGGCCGGCGGCGATCACCCCCTCCCGGTCCGCCTCGATCCGGTTGACGAGGCCGAGCCGAGCCGCTTCCTCGGCGCCCATGCGGCGGCCCGTATAGGCCAGCTCGCGGACGATCCCTTCCGGGATGAGACGGGTGAGTCGCTGCAGCGTCCCGAGGTCGGCGGTGATGGCGACGTCGACCTCCGCCACCTGGAAGAAGGCGTCGGCCGAAGCGAGGCGGATGTCGCAGGCGGTGGCGAGATCGACGCCGGCGCCGATGCAGCCGCCGTGGATCGCGGCGATCACCGGCGGCCGGGCTTCCTCCGCAGCGGTGAAGGCGTCCTGCAGCCATCGGATGTGGCGCAGCCTCGCTTCGGTGGCCCGGCCGGGATCGTCGGTGGCCGGGAACTGGCTGGAGGCATATTGGAGGTCGAGACCGGCGGTGAAGTGCGGGCCGCGGCCCGAAAGCAGGATCGCGCGCACCGACGGGTCGGCGCCGAGACTTCGGAGCGCGTCTCCGATCGCCGCGAACATGTCCTTGTCCATGGCGTTGAGCTTGTCCTCGCGGGCGAGCTCGACATGGGCGACTCCGCCGTCGCGGCCGATCGAAACTCTTTCGCTTCCCATGATGCGCGCGGCTCCCTTATCAACGGCCCGACATGAGCCGCTTTACCGTGAACGGACAGCCCGTCCACTACCGCATGGACCCCGAAACGCCGCTGCTTTGGGCGCTGAGGGACGCGTCCAACCTCACCGGAACCAAATATGGCTGCGGCACCGGCCATTGCGGCGCCTGCACCGTCCATGTCGACGGCCGCGCGGTGCCCAGCTGCCGGGTCCGGATCCGCGACCTCGAAGGCAGCTTCGTCACCACCATCGAGGCGCTGTCGAACGATCGCTCGCACCCCGTCCAGCAGGCCTTCGTCGCCGAAAGCGTGCCGCAATGCGGCTATTGCATTCCCGGCATCATCATGGCCGCCGCCGCGCTGGTCGACCGCAACCCCGCCCCGACCGATGCCGAGATCGACTCGGCGATCACCCACATCTGCCGCTGCGGCATCTATCCGCGGCTTCGCGACGCGATCCGCAGCGCCGGCCGGATGCGCAGCGGCGAGGGCCGGATCTCGGCGGCGCCGCCGCCCGCCATCGATCCGGCCGACGCGGCCCGGCAGGTGCCGGCGCTGCGCGATCCCAAACCCTGAACGGCGCCCTTCATCGCGGTTCAGCAACGGCTCATCAGCGGAACGGCATAGAGGGCTCGATCGGGAGCGGCACGGGAGCCGGCCGGGGTGAAAGGACTTTCCATGCGTAAGGCTTTATTCGGGATTTTGATGGCGGCGACCGCGGCAATGCCGGTCGTGGCCCAGGCTCAGGACAGCGACAGCCGTGAAGGCCGCCGGACCGAAGCCCGCGCCGAGCGCGCCCGCGAACATTATCAGGCGCAGGGCGAGCGCAACCAGGCCCGCTACGAGCGCCGCCAGGAAGCGCAGACCCAGACGCAGCCGCAACGCGTTGAGCGCCAGCAGGTGCGGCAGGAGCGGGTCGAAGCGCCCGTCCAGCAGCAGCAAGTGCAGCAGACCTACTCACGGCGTAGCGACTCCCAGCGCAGCCAGAGCTGGAGCGGCGGTCAGCGCAGCCAGAGTTGGAGCGGCGGCGACCGGTCCGGCAGCCGGGACGGCTATCGCAGTCAGTTCGAGGCGAGCCGCGAGGCTTCGCAGCGCAGCGCCGATCAGACGATTGGCGGCAATTACGCCCGCCAGGCCCAGCGCAACGAGCAGCGCTACGAGCAGCGGGTCCGCGAGCAGCAGCGCGACGGCCGCGACTGGAACCGCAACGGGAGCCGCGACAATCGCTGGAGCGACAATCAGGGCAGCCGCCGGAGCAGCTGGGACCGCAACTGGCGCAGCGACAATCGCTACGACTGGCAGCGCTACCGTTATTCGAACCGCAACCAGTTCCGCTCGGGCGGCTATTACGCCCCCTATCGCGGCTACAGCTACAACCGGCTGAATATCGGCTTCATCCTCGATTCGCTCTTCTATTCGAACCGCTACTGGCTGAGCGATCCCTATCAGTACCGGCTACCGGCGGCGCCGTACGGCACCCAGTGGGTCCGCTATTACGACGACGTGGTGCTGGTCGACGTCTACACCGGCGAGGTGCTCGACGTGATCTACGACTTCTTCTGGTAGGTCAGCGGCAAACACCGATCCAAGGAGCCCGGGACGCGAAGGCGCTCCGGGCTTTTTGCTTGTCAACCTCCGGACGGCAAAGCAGTAAGGCGCCTCCGAACGAAGAGGTGACGAATGCGCCTTCTGCTCGCCTTGCTGAGCCTTCTCATGGCCGCTCCGGCGGCCGCCGAGACGGTCGTCGTCCATGCCGGCCATCTGATCACCGATCCCTCCAAGCCGGCGGCCGGACCTTCCACCGTCACCATCACCGACGGCCGGATCACCGCCGTCGCCGCCGGGCTTAACCCGCCGCCCGCCGGGGCCCGGCTGATCGACCTGTCCGGCAAGACCGTGCTTCCGGGCCTGATCGACGCCCACGTCCACCTGACCGGAATGCCGGGCGAGCCCTTCTGGAACGAGGCGGTGAATTCCGAGGAATGGAACACCCTTGTCGGCGCTCACAACGCGCTGGTGACGCTCCGCGCCGGCTTCACCACCGTCCGCGACCTCGGCTCCGGACGCCTCAACGGCTTCGCTCTGCGCCGCGCCATCGACCAGGGGCTGATCCCCGGCCCGCGAATGCTCGCCGCCGGCCAGGCGCTCTCCACCATCGGCGGCCATGGCGACGTTTCCGGCTTCCGGCCCGAGGTCGCGGTCGCGCTCGACGGTCACAACACCTGCACCGGCCCCGACGAATGCGCCGCCAAGGTGCGCGAGGCGGCCAAGCTCGGCGCCGACGTGATCAAGTTCCACGCCACCGGTGGAGTGCTCAGCCAGGGCGACAAGAGCCTCGGCCAGGCCTTCACCGACGCCGAGATGAAGGCGATCTGCGACACCGCCCATTCGCTCGGCCTCAAGGCGGCCGCCCACGCCCATGCCGACGCCGGCATCGCCGCGGCGGTCCGCGCCGGCGTCGATTCGATCGAGCACGGCACCTTCGCAAGCGCCGCCACGATCCGGCTGATGAAGGAACGGGGCACCGTCTTCGTGCCGACGCTGATGGCCTTCACAGGCATACGAGAGCGACTCGGCAAGGGCATCTACACACCGATCGTTGAGGAGAAGGTACGGATGACCCTCGGCGAGGTCGGCAAGGCGGCGCGCCTCGCCCGCCAGGCGGGGGTGCCGGTCGTGTTCGGCACCGACGCCGGCGTCTTTGAGCACGGCCGCAACGCCCAGGAATTCGCGCTTCTGGTCGACCTCGTCGGGATGAGCCCGGCGGAGG
>JAXDPG010000197.1:0-13479 GCA_034668485.1 Sphingomonadales bacterium | reverse complement strand
GGTCGGCCAGGCCGCCGCGGACAAGCGCCCGATCCTGCTCCAGGACGTGCCGGGGGACTTCATCCGCATCGGCTCGGGCCTCGGCCAGGCCAAGCCGGCCAACGTCAATATTCTTCCGGCCCTATTCGAGGACGAAGTGAAGGCGGTGATCGAGCTCGCTTCGTTCAGCGAGTTCAACGAGACGCACCAGAGCTTCCTCGACCAGCTGATGGAATCGGTCGGGATCGTCTTGAACACCATCGCCGCGACCATGCGCACCGAGGGCCTCTTGAAGCAGTCGCAGCTGCTCACCCAGGAGCTTCAGGCCCGCCAGACCGAGCTCACCACCAAGCAGGAGGAGCTTCACAACACCAACGAGGAGCTTCAGGAGAAGGCGCAGCTGCTCGAGAACGAGAAGAAGCAGGTCGAGGCGAAGAACCTCGAGATCGACATGGCCCGCCGGGCCGTCGAGGAGAAGGCCGAGCAGCTGGCTTTGACCTCCAAATACAAGTCCGAATTCCTCGCCAACATGTCGCACGAGCTGAGGACCCCGCTCAACTCGCTGCTCATCCTCTCGAAGCTGCTGGCCGACAACCCGCAGGGCAATTTGAACGAGAAGCAGACCGAATTCGCCCGAACCATCAATTCGGCGGGCTCGGACCTCTTGAGCCTGATCAACGACATCCTCGATCTTTCCAAGATCGAATCGGGCACCGTCTCGATCGAATTGGGCGACATGCGGATGCGCAGCCTCAGGCAGCATATGGAGCGCACCTTCCGCCAGCTCGCCGCCGACAAGGGCCTCGAGTTCGACGTCGAGTTCGACGAGAACCTCCCCGCCTCGATCCGCACCGACGAGAAGAGGCTCCAGCAGGTTGTCTTGAATCTCCTCTCCAACGCCTTCAAATTCACCTCGCACGGCGGAGTCACCCTCGCCGTGCGCTGCGCCGACAGCGGCTGGAGCACCAACCATCCGGTGCTTCGCGGCGTCGAGAGGGCGATCGAGATCGCGGTCACCGACACCGGCATCGGCATCCCCGAGGACAAGCAGAAACTGATCTTCGAGGCCTTCCAGCAGGCCGACGGCACCACCAGCCGCAAATATGGCGGCACCGGTCTCGGCCTCTCGATCAGCCGCGAGATCGCGCGCCTGCTCGGCGGCGAGCTGCAGGTGAGGTCGAAGCCGGGCGAAGGCTCGACCTTCACCTTGTTCGTGCCGCTCGAGGCGGCGGCCGTCGCCGCGCCCGAAGGCATGGCCACCACTGCCCGCTACGAGAATAGCGGCGCGACCGTGCCCACCGCTCTGCCGGCCACGCTCGAGGTCAGCGACGACCGCGACTCTCTCGGCGGCGATCCGTTCGTCCTCATCGTCGAGGACGACGTCACCTTCGCCTCGATCCTGCTCGACCTCGCCCGCGAGGCCGGGCTGAAGGGCGTCATCTCGCCCGCGGGCTCGGGCACCCTGGCGATGGCGCGCAAGCTCCAGCCCGACGCGATCACGCTCGACCTCGGCCTCGACGACATTAACGGCTTCGTCCTGCTCGACCTCCTCAAGCACGATTCCGAGACCGGCGAGATCCCGATCCATGTCATTTCGGGCGCCGCCGAGGTCTCGTCGGTGACTCGGTTGGGCGCGTTCGGCGTGACCGCCAAGCCCGCCGACCATGACGAGCTGGCGGAGGTGTTCAGCCGAATCCAGGCGCAGGCGAAGACGCGCCGCCGGCGCCGCGCCCGGACGAGGAGCGAGGAGATCCTGCCCAAGGCGCGCAAGCTCCCCGAGCTCGCCGGCACCCGGATCCTGATCGTCGACGACGACATCCGCAACATCTACTCGCTGACCAGCGTGCTCGAGAGCTACGACGTCGAAGTGCTCCACGCCGAGCGCGGCCGCGACGGCATCCTCATCCTCGAGCAGACGCCCGGAGTCGACGTCGCCCTGATCGACATCATGATGCCCGAGATGGACGGCTACGAGACGATGCAGAAGATCCGCGAGAACCCCGCCCTTGCCGGGCTGCCGCTGATCGCGGTCACCGCAAAGGCGATGAAGGGCGATCGCCAGAAGTGCCTCGACGCCGGCGCCTCAGACTATATCGCCAAGCCGGTCGACATCGAGCTTCTGCTCGCGCTGCTCAGGGTGTGGATCGGCAAGACGCGCAGCCAGGGCGCCCGGCCGAAGGCGCGGCCGCAGCCGGTGCAGACGGCGGCGGAGTGACCGAATTGAATGCCACCCGGCAGGTGAATACGGCCGACGCCGTCGGAGTCTCCGGTCTGGAGGACGAGCCGGCCGCGCCGCCGCGCGCCCGGGTGCTGGTGGTCGACGACGACGACCATAACCTGCTCGCCATCCGCACCGTGCTCGAGGATCTCGCCGAGGTCGAGGTCGCCTCGTCCGGCGACGAGGCGCTTCGCCACCTCCTCAAGGGCGAGTTCGCCGTGATCCTGCTCGACGTCTACATGCCCGGCATGGACGGCTACGAGACCGCCCAGATCATCCGCGGCCGCGAGCAGACCAAGCGGATCCCGATCGTCTTCCTCTCCGCGGTCAACAAGGAGAAAGAGCATCTGATGCGCGGCTATTCGATGGGCGCGGTCGACTACGTCTTCAAGCCGGTCGAGCCGGTCGTGCTTCGCTCCAAGGTCGCGGTGTTCGTCGACCTGTTCCTGATGACCCAGGAGATCCAGCGCAAGGCGGCTCAGGAGCAGAAACTGCTCGACGCCAATCTGCGCGCCAATGCCGAGCGCCTCCGGGTCGAGCAGGAGCTGCGCCTGGCCGAGCAGCGCCAGGCCGCGATCATCGCCTCGCTGCCGATCGTCCTCTATCTCGAGAGCGACGGCCCCGCGCCGCGGGTCCCCCAGTTCGTCGGCGGCAACTTCACCGCGGTGACGGGGTTCCCGTTCGACGCGGTCGAGGCGCAGCCGACGCTCTGGGCCGACAGGCTCCACCCGGAGGACCGCGAGCGCGCCCTCGGCGCGATCCGCGACCGTCAGCGCACCGGCGCCATGGCGATCGAATATCGCTGGCAGTGCGCCGACGGCGGCTACAAGCATTTCCTGGATCAGGCGGTGCTGCTTCGCGCCGCCGACGGCGACGCCGCCCAATATGCCGGCACTTTGCTCGACGTCACCGACCGCAAGGACCTGGAAAAGCAGTTGCTCGAGGCCAGGAAGATGGACGCGATCGGCAAGCTGACCGGCGGCATCGCCCACGACTTCAACAATCTGCTCGCTGCCGTGCTGGGCGGGCTCGGCCTGATCGAGCGCCGCCTCCCCCTCGAGGATGAGCACAGGAAGATCATCGGCATGACCCGCCGGGCGGCCGAGCAGGGCTCGGAGCTTGTCAAAAGGCTGCTCGCCTTCGCCCGCCGCCAGCAGCTCCAGCCGGGCCCGGTCGACATCGGCCGACTGTCGGCCACGGTGACCGACCTGCTCGCCCACACGCTCGGCGGCCTGGTGCAGCTCGACTGGCGGTCGGACCCGGACATGTGGTGCGCCTATGCGGACAGCACCCAGCTCGAGCTGGCGCTGATGAATCTCATCATCAACGCCCGCGACGCAATGCCCGAGGGCGGCAGCATCGCCGTCACCGCGCGCAACGCCCGCACGGCCGCGGGGGACCCGCTGGGACTGCCGGCCGGCGACTATGTCGTGCTCGCCGTCGCCGACGACGGCAGCGGGATCCCCGCCGACATCCTCGAACAGGTCACGGAGCCCTTCTTCACCACCAAGGCGGTCGGCAAGGGAACCGGCCTCGGCCTGTCGATGGTCTACGGCTTCGCGCACCAGTCCGGCGGCGCCATCGCCATCGACAGCGAGGAGGGCGAGGGAACGACGGTGGAGATCTGGCTGCCGCGCGCGCCGGCGCCGCGCCCGGAGCAGGACGCCAGCCCGCCGGCCCGCACCGAGCGCTCTCCCGAGGGCCGGTCGCTGCGCATCCTGCTTGTCGACGATCATGACGCCGTCCGCGAAACCACCGCCGGCATGCTGTGCGACATGGGCCACAAGGTGGAGACCGCCTGCGACGGACCCGGCCTGCTCAAGTTGCTGGGCGAAGCCCCCGCCGATTACGATCTCATCATCACCGATTATGCCATGCCGCTGCTGTCGGGTGCCGAGGTGCTCAAGCAGGCTCGCGAAATCCGCCCCGGCATGCCCGGGATCATCATCAGCGGCTATGCCGACAGCCGTTCCATCGCCCGTCCCGGCCGCGAATCGGTGGTGCTCACCAAGCCCTTCACGCTCGACCAGATGAAGACCGCCATCGGCGCGGTCAGCGCCGGCCGGGAGGCCCTTCCAACGCCTTAGCTTCGGGCGCCGCCGGGAAAGCAGCCGCCGTCGTCCTCACCCCACCGGACGCCCTCCCGGATCACGCGGCGAAATAGTCGAACCGGGCCTGGTCGGTACGGTCGCGGAACCGCCAGTCGGTCTCGCCGGTCGCGGCGCCGAACGCCGCCATGTCCTGCGCCATCCGAAGCATCCGCATCTGGCCGGGGAGGTCGCCGGGTCCGGATGCGCGCCCCCCGGATTCCTCGCTCTCGACGTCCGCCGGCACCTGCATCTCCGGCAGGTCCTGCCGGTGCAGTGCCAGTTTGCCATCGTCGGCGGGCGGCGCGAGGCGGACGACCGCTCCTCGGTGGCCACCGAGGAGCTGCGCAAGTCGGCCCGGCGCCGGGAATATCAGCAGATACGCTCGCCCGCCGACGGCACCGTCCAGCAGCTCGCGGTCAGCACCGTCGGCGGGGTCGTCCAGCCGGCCCAGCCGCTGATGGTGATCGTGCCGTCGGCCAGCGAGATCGCGGTCGAGGCGCAGATCCTCAACAAGGACATTGGCTTCATCCACGAAGGCCAGCGAGTCCGGGTCAAGCTCGAAGCCTATCCGTTCACCGATTACGGCCTGATCGAAGGGGTGGTCGAAAGCATCAGCCGCGACGCCATCCAGGACGAGAAGCTCGGCCTCATCTACGCGGCCCGAATCCACCTCAACCGCCGCACCATCCGGGTCGGCGGCCGCGACGAGCCGATTGGCCCCGGCCTCGCCGTCCAGGCGGAGATCAAGACGGGCGAGCGCCGAATCATCCAGTATCTGCTCTCGCCCATCTCCCAGGCCGTCAGCGAGGCCGGGCGCGAGCGCTAGACTAGAGCATCCTGCGCTGAATCGGCCTCAATTGGGCGGCCTGAGCGTCCGTTCCATGAGGTTCGCCTCCTGACGCCGGCGCGGCAAGAAACTGCCCCAGTTGCGAAGAGTGCGAATGGCACCTTCCCAATTCTGGTGAGTCACCTGATTCGCGAAGACGTGCCTCACCGTGAAGTGGCCATATTGGAAGTGAACGCTGGCAATCGCGGTCTGGTAGGCCGGCGCCAGGTCCTGGAAGTCGACGTCGGAGTGCGCATTGTAGGTCTGGGCCACGGACTGGGCCTTCCTGCCGCGCATCAGGGCGTCGAGAGTCGTCGCCTCGCGGTCGGTCAGGACAAGCGCATTGTGGGCCGCCGCGGCCCGGGTCAGGGCGGCTTGGGCAACCGCTCCTTTCAAGCCGAGATAGGGCGTCAGCCGAGTGATCAATGCCTGCGGCATTCCCATCCTCCGAAGCTCGGCCAGGGACTTCTGGCCGAGATCGAATCCGGTGCCGATGGTAACGCCGCTATTGGCATCCGGCACCGTGCTGCGACCGACTTTCGGGACATAGCCCGTCGTCCGAAATCCCTCCACGCTCCTGATGAAGGCCCAGTCGATCTCGATTTGGGCAAGGAGGCCGGTATCGAGGTGGCGCGCGGTGAGCGAGCCCTGCATGCTTGTTAGCGCGGCGGCCATGCCGGCATCCAGGTGGTTGCTGCCCCCGGCGGCGCGATAGGCGGCATTGGCGGCGTCCCACTCGTCCGGAGTGACAAACGGCCGCAAATGCCGGATCTGGTCCTGGACCTCGTTCGGGGTGAGCTGAATTTCTCCGATCGAGGCCAGCTGCGGGTAGAGGGTCGCTTCGACGTCCCTCATCAGATCGTCCGTCTCCGGGTCGACCGGGTCCGGCGCTGGCTCCGGCTCCGGCTCCAGCTCCGGCTCAGGGACCTCCGGCGTGGTCGCGCTCTCGATGGCGTCGGCGAGCATGTTGCCGATCGTGGACCCGATGACGTCCGGAAGCGCCGCCAGCAGATTGTCACCGAAGCTGGTGCCGGTCATGAGGCTGCGCGCGGCGGCGCCGGCGATCGCCCCGGCGCCGCCGGAAATGAACTGCGCGGCATATTTGTTGAGGCCGCCGAGCTTGTCGCCGACCGCGCTCGATACGCCCGCGCTGACCCCGGCCACCGCAACTCCGGCCCAGTCGAACTTGTCCTGGAGCCCGGCGACGACGCCGATGCCCTGCGTCAGAGCGCTCGAGGCCGCTCCGCTGGCGGCGCTGCGCAGGACATTGCTTCCGATCCTGGAGAAGAGGCTCGAGGCCCCGAGGCCAGCGCCGACCCCGCCGCCGATCGCGGCCATGGCGACGCCTTTCCAGCTGAACTTGTCCTGGATGCCGGTGGCGACTCCGAAGCCCTGGCTGGCGATCGAGCCGAGCGCGCTGCTCGCCGCGCCGATGCCGATCAGAACGCCCGCGCTGAGGCCGGTCGTGCCCGCGGCGACGGCGCCGATGCCGGCGGCGAGGCCGCTGATCGCCGGAGACAGGGCCGCGGCCGCGGCGCCCGCCGTGACCACGGTCACCGCGACGGCGATGACCACCAGCAGCACCGCTCCGAACAGGCCGCACTTGTTCTTCGAGGATTTGGCCGAGGTCGGCTTCGGAGTCGTCGGGCTGACATCCCCGAGCGCCTCGGAAGGATCGTAGGGCTTCAGGGTCGCGGCGTTGTGCTCGCTCTTGAGGACGCCCGCCGGGATGGTCAGCCTCTGGCCTTCGGTCAGAGCGTTGGCTGCTCCCATGCCATTGGCCTCGGCGAGCTTGTACCAGAGCGAGGAATCGCCCCAGAGCTGGGCGGCGACGGATTGCAGCGTGTCGCCGGCCCGGGCCGTGTAGCCGCCGGCGACGCTGCCCTGGCCGAAGCTGGTGATCGCCTCGCCGCTGAGGTCGAAATCGGCATAAGCGGAGCCGTAGCTCTGGCCGAAGCGATAGGCGCCGGTCCCGGGCGTCAGCGTGCGGTTGCCGATCGAGGTCGCGTAGTCGGTCTCGACGGTTCCGTTATTGCCGGTATAGCCGAGCTGGCGGCCGCCGAAACGGTACCAGATTTCGTGCGGGTCGCCGAGATTGTACTTGTTGTCGCTCTCGTCGCGCTTGATCGCCTGGCCGTTGACGTCGTTGATGAAGGTGACCGAGCGCGGACGGCCGTCGCTGACGTAGATGGAGGTCAGCTGGCCGGACGTGTCGTAGTAGAAGGTAGTCGTGTAGGTCGTCGACTGCGACGTGTTCGGCTTGTACACGATCGAGGATTGCACGGCGCCGTCGTACCAGGCGTAGGAATTGGTCGTCGTCGACGCGTTTTGATAGACGTTGTTCTTATAGGTCGACGTGTAAGTGGAGACGATCGCGCCCAGCGCATAGCCCGCGCCGCTGCCGAGATCGTGGGACGAAACGGTCTTGATCGTGTCGGCGCCCTGCTTGTTGATGACGGTTTCGGACGTCACCTGGCCCTTGCCGTTCAGGGTCACGGTGCGGTCGTAGGCGGCGTTGGTGCCGTCGCCGAGCCAGTCGACCTGGTGCGTGAGGCGGCCCATCGAGTCGTAGGTATAGCTGGCCCTGAGCGCCCCCGTCGCCGGCGGCGCCGTGACCGTGAGCGTGCCGTCGTAATTGTCGACATAGCCGCTCTGCGCGACTCGTACGGCCGAGAGGGTGCCGCCCGCGTCATAGGTATAGTCCTCGCGGGTGTCGGCATCGTAATAGGCCATCATATACTGATTGCCGTAATACGGATCGTAATAATAAGGATTGTAGATATACGCTTGGCCTTGGACAGTGCGGGTCGACCTGATCCGCTCACCCGCCGCGTTATATTGATAGTCGACGCCGCCGTAGCCGCGAACGATCTGGCCCCCGGACATCGAGCCCTTGGTGACGACCCGGTTCATCGCGTCAAATCGATACCAATTGTCCTGCGTGCTGACATAGGCCGAAGGCGTGCCGTTGGCGTCGAGCGAGCGATATTGGGCATTGCTCCGGCGGATGTTGCTGGCGAGGTCATATTCGTAGGCGATGCTCGCCGCCGGCATCTGCGCGCTTCCCGCCTCGGCCCAGGAGACGAGCCGGTTGGCCCCATCATAGGTGGCAGTGGCGTTCTTGTAGACGTTCGACCAGCCGTAGTCGGAATATTGGTATCCGTAATAGGGATCGTAATATTCTGAGTGAGAATGGCCTTCGTCGACGAACTTCTCGGAGACGATGTTGCCGGACGCGTCGTAGCCGTAGGCGGTCCACTTGCTGGCCCAGTTCTGGGCGTCCGTATAGGTCAGCGTATAGACTTTGCCGGCCAGGCCCGTGTTCAGATAATCGTAGTTGAGGGTCTCGCCGCCGATGCGCTGGGTGGCGCGGCCGGCCGCGTCGTAATTGGTGGTGGTGACGTGACCGCCGAGGTCGCTCTTGTAGACCTCGCGGCCGAACAGGTCGGTCTGGCGGGTGCTGGTGCGCCCGTTGGCCTGGGTCGTGGTCTCGGTCCAGCCGCCGAAGGTTCCCATGCCGTTGGTGGCGATGGCGCTGTTCCAGACGTAGCTGGTCGTGGTCGTGTCCCCGCCGAACGTGACCTGGCGCGTCACCCGGCCCTGCAGGTCGTAGTCGGTGCTCTCCTTCTCGGGCGCATAGCCGACGATCGGATAGTGGGTCTCGTAATGGCCGGTGCCCGGATAGATGTAGCCGTAATAGGGATCCCAATAAGGCGGATCCTCGACCCAGACCTGCTCGGGCGGACCGTAGACCGGGGTCTGGTAGACGTTGTTCCAGTGGCTGATCTTCTGCCCGAGCGCGTCATAGCCGAAATAGTCGATCAGGCCGTTCGGCTTGGTCAGCTGCGTGACCCGGCCCATGGCGTCATAGGCCATGTCGGTGCGGCGGCCGATCTCGTCCCGGACGATCCGCTTGTCGCCGAACATGTCGTAGGCGTTGCGGATATAGCCGCCGTCGGCATGATATTCGTAGGTGACGAGCGCTTCCGACCCCTCGTGGCCGGTGCCGGCCAGCAGCAGGCGGGTCATCACATTGCCGTTGGCGTCCTGGAAGGCGGCGGTGCGGCCGGCGATGTCGTAATAATAATTTTCGGTGGGGCGGGCGCTCGCGACGCTGCCGTCCTCGGCCGTGTAGTTGACCAGCGGGCTCTGCTTGCGGGTCACCCGCCCCATCGTGTTGTAGGTGAAGTCGGTGGTGAAGCCGCGCGCGTCGGTC
This sequence comes from Sphingomonadales bacterium, assembly GCA_034668485.1. Taxonomy (GTDB): domain Bacteria; phylum Pseudomonadota; class Alphaproteobacteria; order Sphingomonadales; family Sphingomonadaceae; genus Allosphingosinicella. The sequence goes on along the minus strand of JAXDPG010000197.1, from coordinate 4,150 downwards.
TCGCTGGCACTCTCGCCGAACGCATTGTAGGTCCGGCTCGTGACCAGATCGGCGGCGGCCGCGGTCGCGTTCAGCTGTCGCTTCGACTGCCGGGTCTGGATCGCCAGTCCGCGCTTGTCGTAGGCGTTGATGGTCGTGTTGACGCCGTCGACATAGCCGCCGCCCAGCGTGTAGGCGCCGTTGGCGGTGGCGGCGGCCAGCGCCTGGTCGATGGTGAGGTTGGCGAGGTTGGCGCCCTCGCTTTCGATGGTCGCGGTCTGGTTGCCGTTGCCGTCGTAGAGGAAATAGCGCCACACGCCGTCGCCTGAATTGGTGCGGTATAGGCGGCCGGCGCCGTCATAGGCGAATTGCTGCTGCCAGAGGCCGTTCAGGCCGCGCTGGGCGACCTCGCCATAGGCATTGTAGGCACTGTCCTGGCTGTCGCCCTTGACCCAGGCCGAGCCGTTCCAGGTGGCAAGCGCCTGCGAGGTCAATCGGCCCTGGAGGTCGCGATTGTAGAGGATGCCGTCGAGCACGCTGCTGCCGTCGGCCTTGTATCGGGTCCAATTCTCACGGACGATGTTGCCGGTCGCGTCGTAATAATAGTCGAACTGCGCGCCGGTGGCGTCGCGGGTCCAGGCGAGGCGCCCGCCCGCGCCGTAGGAATAGCGGGTGATGCGGTCGCCGGCGGCGGGGGTGAGGCCGCCCTGGCGGCTCATCGTCAAATTGTTGAGGCCGTCATAGGAATAGAAAGTGGTCGGGCGCACCTGGGTCGAGGTTTGATCGACGAACGGCGTCCGGCTCTCCTGCAGCAGGCGGCCGGTGGCATCGTAGCTGTAGCTGACATAATCGCCGTTGGCGTAGGTCTTCTGGGTGACCTGGCCGAGGCCGTTATAGGCATATTGAAGCGCGCTCGACGCGACCCCGGTGGTGAGGCCGCCGAGAACGCCGACATAGCCGACCGCGACGTTGAGCCGGGTCTCGCTGATCCGGCGGCCGTTCTTGTCGTAGGCGAACTGGGTGATCCGGTCCGCCTGGTCGCCGCCGAGCACGACGTGCAGGACCGAAGGATTGCTGGTCGTGGAGGGAGAGGTGACCTTGGTCACCAGCCGTTCCTCCTGGGTGACATTGCCTTCGGCGTCGAGGGTCAGGAAGGTGAGGTAAGCCTCGGGGTCGATGCTGGCGATCTTGCGGCCGGCCTTGTCGTAATAGAAATAGGTGATGCCGCCGTTGGCGTCGGTCGTCTTGATCAGATTGCCGCTGGAATCATAGGCGTTGGTCGTCGTGACGGTGCCGACGCCGGTCGCGTAGGCGGTGCCGTTCCAGGCGCCGGTCCTGAGGTTGGCGACCGACGACGTCAGGAGCCGGTTGAGCTTGTCGTAGGTGTAGGTCGTCTCGCGATATTCGCCGGCCGGGGCGGCCGGGGCCGTGCCGCCGGCGGTCGCCGGGACGGCGACGGCGGTGCCATAGACGCGACTGGCCAGTACATTGCCGTTCTTGTCGTAGACAAAGGTGCTGAGCGTCCCGGTACCGGCGGTGCCGCCGGTGCGCAGCTCCGCGGTCTTCTGGTCGAGCTTGTTGTAATAGAAGAGGGTGCGGAGGCCGAGCGCGTCCACGGTCTCGATGACTCGGCCGCGCTGGTCGTATTTGCTCTGCTCGGTCGGCACGACCGAAGAGGTGGAGGCGAAGCCCGACTGGCTGAGCACGCTGACCGCGTCGCCGCGCTTCTCGATCGGCCGGTCGGCCTTGTCGTAGACGAAGGTGGTCGTCCGCTGCTCGGCGAGGCCGTAGGCCTCGATCTTCTTGGTCAGATTGCCGCGCGCGTCATATTGGAAGCGGTTGGTCACCGACGAGGCCGTCACCGTCCCTAAGGCATCGGTCGAGGCCATGGGCAGGGTCTCGGAAAGGAGCTTCCCGCGCCGGTCGAAGCTGTTGGTGACGATTCCGCCGAGCTTGTTGCGGACGCTGATCCGGTTGCCATAGGCGTCCAGCGTATATTGCTCGTAATTGCCGAGCGCGTCGGTGGTCCGGGTCAGCCGTCCGAGCTTGTCGTAGAGGAAGCTGGTGGTGGCGTCGCCGGCATGGGCGGTGACGGTCGGAAGGACGCCGACGCTCGCCGCATTGTTGGCGCGATTGTAGCGGCGGGTGACGGTGAGCGTGTTGCCGAAGACGTCGTAGCTCTTCTCGGTGACGTAATCCTCGGCGTCGCGCGTCGTCGTCAGGCGCCCGAGCCGGTCGTAATAGCTGTAGGTCGAATAGCCCCGCGCGTCGGTCGCTTTGACGGCCTCGCCGAACGCATCATATTGGTAGGAGACGGTCTTGCCCAGCGGATCGGTCGCCGACAGCATCCGGCCGAGCCTGTCGAACGTGCGGGTGGTGACGTTGTTGTTGGGATCGGTGACCGATGTGACGTTGCCGAGGCCGTCATAGGTGTAAGCGGTGCGCGCCACTTCGGGGGCGCCGCTGGCGACCAGTTGCTCGACCACGCGCCCGGCGCCGTCATAATTGTAGGTCGTCCAGCTCTGGACGCTCTCCACGATCGACTTGGTGGCGATTCGGCGGTTGCCGTAATAGGAATAGTGGACCTGGTTGTTCTCACCGTTCCAGACGTCGGTGAGCTCGCCTCCGAAATCATAGCCGTAGCGCGTGTCCGCCCAGGTTCCGGTCGCCGCGGCGTTGACGGTGTCGATGGTGGCGCTGTCGGTGATCGCGACCGCATTATCCCAGCGGACTTCGCGCGTGACTCGCCCGGCGGCGTCGAAATCGGTGCGGGTGACGAAGCCTTCCGCGTCGACCGAGAAGCGAAGCTCGTCGCGGGCCGAATAGAAGTTGCGGACGACCCGGTTGGCGGAATTGCCGTTCTGGCCCGCCGCCCAGCTGTCCATCGTCGCCAGCGTCGGCAGGCCGGTCGTCGCCCGCCTGACCGCGAACTGGACCGACTTGGTGACCTGGCCGCGATTGTCGTAGGTGTAGCGGGTGACGCCGTCGTCGGCATTGATCGAATAGGCGACCCGGCCCGCCGTGTCGTAAGCCGCCCAGTTGCGGCGGGTCGCGGCCGAGGCGCCGAGGCCCGACGAGGCGACCAGGCTCTCGATATTGTCCTGGGTATAGTCGGTGGTGGCGGCGATGCTGCCCGCATAGGCGGTCGTCTGAGTGACCCGGCCGGCGGTGTCGTAGACATATTCGATGACCTGGTTGAGGCCGTCGACCTCGTAGCGCAGCTGGCCCTGGCCGTCATAGACGTAGCGGGTGCGACGGTCGTCCGAGTGCGGAGTCAGCGTCGCGACCAGATCGTTCAGGGTGCCCGAAGCGCGATAGGCGCTGTTGGTCGGGTTGAGGTAGCTCACCTGCTCCGTCTTCTGGCCGGCGCGGTCGTAGATGGTCCGGCTGAGATAGCCCTCGCCGTCGAGGACTCCGATCAGGCGCCCTTCCTTGTCGTAGAAATTGCGCGCGACGCTGTCCCGCGCGGCGTCGGCCGCCGGCAGGACGACGGTGGCGGGCGGAGTCGTCTTGAACGCGAGGATCTGGGCGGCGGTGAGCAGATTGGCGTAGCGCGTCGTCTTCACCAGCCGGTCGGACCGGTCATAGGCATAGGCCTGGACTCCGCCGCCGCTGTCGATGGTGCCGATCACCCGGCCCTTGGCGTCGTAGACGCTCCACGTGCACACGTCCGAGGCCGTGAAGGCGGGCCGGATCGCCGCCATCTCGACGGTCGAGTTGGGGTCGGCGAGCGTGGTCAGAGTCGCCGCGGAGAGCAGGTTGGTGTAGCTGAGCTTGCCGATCATGCGCCCGTTGGCGTCGTAGCGATATTCGGTGATCGAGCCGTTGTGGAGCACGTCGGCGATCAGCCGCCCGGCCTTGTCGTACAGATAATATTTGTTGAAGCCGGTCGGGTCGGTGGACATGCGCAGCCGGCCGAGCCGGTCATATTTGTTCGCCGTCGTCCCGCCGGCGACATAGGAGCCGGATTCGGTGTAGCTGACGAGGTCCCCGACCTTGTTGTAGGTCGAGGTCTTGACCATGCCGTTGGCCATGGTGACGACCGTCTGGGTGGCGGCGTCGTTGAAGACGATGCTGGTCGTGCCGGCGTTGATATCGGTGGTGCCAACGAGCCGGCCGAGCCCGTCATAGACGAAGGTCTCGGCATTCTCGCCCTCATTTGAGCGGGAAA
>JAXDPG010000196.1:0-4940 GCA_034668485.1 Sphingomonadales bacterium | reverse complement strand
ATGGCGGCGCCAACGAGGCGGCCTTGAACATGCTGCGCGAGATCGGCCGGCCCGAGCGGATTCCCGAGTTCATCGCCCGCGCCAAGGACAAGGACGACCCGTTCCGGCTGATGGGCTTCGGCCACCGAGTCTACAAGAATTACGACCCGCGCGCGAAGGTGATGCAGGCGACGGCGCAGGAGGTGCTCAAGGAAATGGGCGTCACCGACCCGGTGTTCGACGTCGCCCGCGAGCTCGAGCAGATCGCCTTGAACGACGAATATTTCATCGAGAAGAAGCTCTATCCCAATGTCGATTTCTACTCGGGCGTGGTGCTCTCCGCGATCGGCTTCCCGACCTCGATGTTCACGGCTTTGTTCGCCTTGGCGCGCACCGTGGGCTGGGTCGCCCAGTGGAACGAGATGATCTCCGACCCCGAGCAGAAGATCGGCCGCCCCCGCCAGCTCTACACGGGCGCGACGAGGCGCGACTACGTGCCGGTTGACCGGAGGTGAAGTCCCAACCGCCGCCGCTTTATTTCCAAACACTTAGCCATCGGTGCCTGGCACCAATTCCGGACGGGACCCCGACCGCCACCGCCCTGTTTACAGACACTTAGCCATCGGTGCCTGGCACCAACTCGTCAGCGTCGCGTGGTGGCCCGCATATTATCGTCCTCGACCAATTGGCCTTCCTCACCGCTGACGGGTGTCGCGGAGATGAGCGCAGACCGAGGTCCGCAGCGAATTCAAGGGCACGAATTCACCAGAGCCCGGGCGTAAGTGACGGCCTCGCTTCCGCCTGCTATCTTCCGCCTGTGGACGGGAGGGGCGCCTGTGAATCCGATCCTCGATTATATCACCAGGAACAAGGATGCGCTTTCGTTTCTGGCCGGAGGCGTTGCCGCCGCCGCTGGCGCGGCCTGGTCCGTTTACCGGCATGTGGATACGCGGCGCCGCAATTCCGCTTCGAGCTCGTCAGCAAGTCCGGCGGGTATCGTTGGCCCACCCCATGAGACTGGACTAGCCGTGCGGGCCGCGCCTGTCCCCACTGGACCAGAAAGCGAGGGGGGATCGGGCCTAACGCTGATGCTGACATTCGTCCTCGAAGCCCTCCCAGCCACCGGGATAGGATTGATCTTCGGTCCGCTCGGGCTGATCGCACAGGCGTGGTTCCTAATCGTCGCGGCTGTCGTGACAAATGCGGCGATTGGCCCGGAGTGGCACCAAGCACCGCTCAAGGTCCTTCTGTTCTTCTGGGAGATTGGCGCGGTCGGCTACTTCATTGGCCAGATCCAGGTGCCTGAAGCCGCCGAGAAGCGACACTCAGAATTGCTCCGGCTGCTTGTCCTTGCCGTTCCCGGTTTGATCGGCTTTGGCCTGGGCATGGGAGCGGCATCGCAGCTTCAGCATATGCCGGGTTGGCCGCATCCTCCTTTGGTTGCCGGTGTGATTGGTGCGGGTGTCTCCATGTTCGGGGCCAGTTATCGCTACGGATGATCGATCAGACCCTATCGTCGGCAGCGGCCGCGATTTCGGCGCCATCTTCATCTACCGGCGTTTCGCCCGCGGCGCCACTCAGCCGGAGATCCTTCAGGGCGAGGGCGACGTCTCGATCAAGCTCTTCCCGCCCAAGGACGACAGCCAGCGAAAAGCCGCCCATGCGGAAATGCGCGAGGCCTTCGGCCGCTCCTTCGAGAAGTTCGCGCGCAAGCGCCTCGCCCGCTAGCGCCCGCCCCACCCCACTCACCCCAGCTTCGCCCTGAGCTCCCTCAGCAGCGCCAGCGAGGCGCAGACGTCGTCGAACATCAGCTTCACCCTCTCCTCGCCGGGCCGCGAGCGCAGCATCGAGCCGGGCTCGAAGCGGTCCTTGCCCCAGGTGGCGACGAGGGCCTCCTCGGGGCCCGCATAGAGGTAGACCCGGCCGGCCTTGCGCAGCTCGAGCAGGCGCGCCCGGAAGACAGGGTCGAGCAGCTCGCGCGCCTCCATCTCATGGGTCGCATAGACTTCGAACTTCTTCTCGAACGTCTCGTCGCCCTCGATCCGCACCCGCGCCATGTCGCCGGCGGGCTTCCAGAAGTTGAAGATCTTCCGGTCGGGGACGATGGCGACATGGCCCTGGTGCCCAGGCCGCCGCTGGACGGCGTACATCTGGCCCGAAAAGACGGTGTGGCTGTTCTTGCCCGAGCGCCGCTGGAGATTGGCCTCGTAGACGGCGAAGCCGCGCCCTTCCTCGTCGGTGCCGTTGAACAGGTCGGTGAAGGTCTGGCTGGAAAAGCCGCTGCTTCCGAACAGCAGGCCGCCGGCGCCGAAGGCGGGCGGAGCGAAGTCGCCCGGGAAATATTCCAGGCCGGCCGTCTTCGCGATCTCCTCGAGCACCGGCAGCTTCAGCCCCTCCTTCGCCGCCATCAGCGGTCCGATCGCGGCGACGATCGCTCCGACCAGGAGGACGAGGAAGGCGATGACCGCGGCCGCCTCCCATCCCGACGCGAACAGGGCCGCCGAGGCGGCGACGGCGAGCCCGAGGCCGCCCAGCCCGCGGGCCCAGAATTTGCGGACCGCCGCCTTGCGCTCGCCCTCGAGCGCTCCGATCCGCTCGCGCACCACGACGCCCGCGCAGAGCGTCTGGAAATCACTGCCGGTCAGCTGAATCATCAAATCCCCCATGGCTTTGCGGCGAGAGTGGCGCAGCGGGGCGAAGGCCGCAACAATTGAAACGAAGACGCGCCCGCCGAGGCATCGAATCGAAACAGATCGCAACTAATCGCCGCAGGACGCAAGGCTTCGCTACGGAGGTTGAGAGATGCTGTCGATCGTCGCCGCCGCTTTGGCCGCCGCCGCGCCCGGGCCGGGCGAGCCGACCCTCGCCGAGGTGCGCGCCCTTACCGAGCGCTTCGCGAAGGTCGAGGTCGCCCTCGCCGAAGGCTATGTCCGGGATCCGACCGACATGTGCGACGTCGCGACGATGATGGGCCGCCCGGCTTCGCTCGGCGGCATGGGCATCCACTTCTTCCGCCCCGATTTGCTCGGGATCACCGCGCCGCCCAACCCGCGCGTCGACGGCAACGGCACCCACACCGATTTCCGCAAGCCCTCGATCCTGATCTACGAGCCCCGCGAGGACGGAACGCTCGAGCTGGTGGCGGTCGAGAACCTCGTCTTCAAGAAGGCCTGGGATGAAGCTGGACACAACAGCCTCCCCACCTTCCACGGGGTCGAATATGACTACATGTTCGACGATCCCGCGACCCCGGTCGACGAGGCGCACAATTTCGAACCGCATTACGACCGCCACGTCTGGCTCTACCGGCCGAACGCCAACGGCATGTTCGCCCAGTTCAATCCGACGGTGACCTGCCGGTTCCACAAGCCGATGCGGGTCGCGAAGGCGGGGATGGACCACGCCGGGCATTGAATGAACCGTCTATTCCCGCCTCAGCGGAAGCGTGAAGGTGAACCTCGCCCCCTGCCCCGGGGCGCTGTCGACCGCGACGTCGCCGCCCATCGCCCGGGCGAGTCGGCGGGCGATGTAGAGGCCGAGGCCGGTGCCGCCCTCTTCGCCCGGATCGACCCGCTCGAACTTCTCGAAGATCCGCGCCTGGTCGTCGGCGGAAATGCCCTTGCCCTGATCGGCGACGATCAAGGCGGCGAGGTCGCCTTCGCGGTCGGTGCGGATCCACACCTGCCCGCCTTCGGGCGAGTAGCGGATCGCGTTGGTAAGCAGGTTGACGATGATCTGCAGAGCGCGGCGGAAGTCGCCCAGAGCGGGCAGGCTGTCGGCCGCCGCGGGCGCGTCGATCCTGACGTTGCGCTCCCCGGCCCGGACCGCGAGCAGGCCGGCGGCGCGACGGGCGACGTCGGCGATGTCGATCTCCTCCCCTTCGGGCCGGAAATCGGGCCGCTCGATCGCCTGCAGGTCGACGAGGTCGTCGACCAGCGCCAGCAGATGACGTCCCGCCGTGGCGATATCCACCGCATAGCCGGCATAGTCCTTGCGGATCGGCCCCTCCCCCTGCGCGCCGATCGTCTCGGCGCTGGCGATGATCTGGGCGAGCGGAGCCCTCAGCGCCTTGTCGAGCCGCTCGCCGAAGGCGCCGGGCTCCGCCTGAACCTGGGCCGGGGCTGGAAATGCGGACCCGGCGGCGGGGAGCGCGGCCGCCGATCCCCGGAAGCCGGCGAAGCGGCCGGCGCCGTCGATCAGCGGGATTCCGGCCAGCCGGTAGCCGCCGCCGCGGCCGCCGCGAAGCTCGGCGCGCTGGCCGTCGAAGCGACGCTGCTCGGCGAGCGCGGTGAGCAGCGGCAGCTCCCCATCCTCGCTCTCCTCGAGACGGAAGAGGCGGGTGAGCTGATGTCCGACCAGCTGCGACGGGGTCCTGCCGGCGGCGGCCGCCGCCGCGGGGGAAACGGTGGTGAGCCTCAGCGCCGCGTCGGTCTCCCAAATCCAGTCGGCGCCGGCGCGCAGGAAATCGGCCTGCCGCTCCGAGTCCGGAGCCGGAGCCGGGGCGCGGGCCGCGCGCGCCGTCCAGCCGGTGACGGCGAGCTCGACCCCGCCTTCGCCGGGCTCGGCGCGGACCCACAAATCGAGGTCGGAATCGCCCTCGGCGGCGACGGCGGAGCGCGAGATGACGATGCCGAGGCGGCGCGCCAGGCGGGCCAAAGCGGCGACCTGCGGCACGGCGAGGGGGCCGCCCTCCTCGCCGCCGGCGGCGCGGTGGAGCGCCATCAGCCTGGGCTCCGCCGCGACCAGCCGGCCGTCGGCGTCGACCCGGCCGCGCACGGCGTCCTCCGCGCTCACGAGGCGAGCCTCGCCACCGCGGTGCGATAGGCCGGGTCGAGCCGCCAGAGCAGCATGTGGCGATGCGCCTCCTGCGGATCGAGCGAATCGTAGAGGTCGAGCTGGGCGGTCACGTCCTCTTCGCGGCCGGCGAGGCGAAGCAGGATCGCGGCCGCCGCCTCGCGGCC
>JAXDPG010000195.1:0-6078 GCA_034668485.1 Sphingomonadales bacterium | reverse complement strand
GATCAACTGGCATCCAGAGCCGGTGCTGAAATCCAAGCAGCCGATGCCGTTTGAAGCGGCCAAGCCCGAGATCGAGGTCGAGAAGGAGGATGCCGATCTGGCCGCCGACGATCTCGAGATCGACGTCGACGAGGAAGCCGAGGAGAATCCGGACGACGAGGTCGATCTCGGCGGCGACGACGATATCGGCGTGCCCGGGGCCGGGGACGACGACGAGGAGGTCTGAGCCTCGGGGAGTGACTGTCACTATTGCCACGGCGTGCGGAAAAGTGCCTGTCGCTGTTGCCAACACACGGCGCCTCTCCTAAATCCGGCGCCGCAAGCCCGCCCTCCCAGGGGCGGCGAAAAGGTTCGGGGCCGTAGCTCAGCTGGGAGAGCGCTGCAATGGCATTGCAGAGGTCAGGGGTTCGATCCCCCTCGGCTCCACCATTTCACACCGAATGATCCAGTCGATGCATCCTCCGCGGCCACGGTCGGAGGACTCCTCCCGGCGCCGGCCCTGCGCCGGCCTTCTAGAGCGCGTAGAAGCGATCGTCGGTGGCGACCTCCACCGGAAGGCCGGCCAGCCTGTCCACCAGCTCCTGGCGCTCCTTGGGCTCCCGGCTTCGGACGGTCCAGGCACCCGCTCCTTCCAGATATTCGAGGTCGAGCTCGCCCAGACGGGCGCCGATCTGTTCACCAAGCTCCGCCAGGTGGCTCTGGAGACGATCGATCCGTGCGGTCCGGTCGAGCGCGTTCCAGTCCGCGTCCTCGGCCGGTTCGCCGGTAGGGACGACCAGAAAGGCGGAGTGGGCCAAGATCACCTCGTTTCAGGCGATGATCCTACCAGCTCCTCCGAGATTGCCAAGGGGATGGGGCTGACAGGGGGAGAGCCGCAACCGCAGATCGGTGAACAGGGCGGCAGGATTGCCGACCAGCGCGCGATTGGCGCTCATCCGCCGTGCCGCCACGCCGGTCACGACAGGCGTCGCCATCGAGGTACCGCTCATCGGCTGGAACCCGCCCCCCGGCTTCGCCGCATGAACCTGGACACCGGGCGCGCACAGCTCCGGCACCGCATAATTGGGGCCAGTCGGAGGAGGCCCGACGCCCCAGTCGCTGAAATCGGCGACCACATCGGCATTGTCGCTGGCGCCGACGCCGAAGGTCTCCGGGTAATTCCCCGGTGAGCCGTGTCCACCGACCCCGAAGCGGCCGGCATTGCCGATCGCGGCGATCAGCGGAACGCCGAGCCGGAGCGCGGTGCGAACGGACTGTTGGAGGTAGGGGTTGAAACCGCCGCCGCCGAGCGAGGCGTTGATCACATCCACGCCCCTGCGCTGGCCGAACCGCGCGGTGACGAGCCAGTTGAAGCCGTTGACGATCTGGACCAGGGACCCGCTCATTCTTCCTAATGCGTCCCGATGAGTGAGCACCGCGGCCACCGCGAGGTCGGCGTCGGGGGCGACGCCGGCCATGGCGCCGGCGGCGATGCTGCTGACGTGGGTGCCATGTTCGCCGGAGTCGCGCGCCGCGGTCGAGATCAGTTGTCCGGCCGCGTTGAACTCGGCAAAGTAGATCGCCTTCCCGGCGAATTCCGGATGCTGAGCGTCGATGCCGGTGTCGAGGATGCCGATCAGGATATCCCCGCCGCCGGGCGTGGCAGGCGCGAGGCCGATCCGCCGCAAATGCCAATCCGAAGCCGGGGCGGTCCCCTGGACCGCAACCGGCGTCGGCAGCCTGACCTCGATATTGGGCAGGACGGTTAGGCCGGTGACGGTCTGGAGCGAGGCGATGTCGACCGTGGCCTCATCGACGACGATGGCGCTGACGCCTTCGAGGATTTGGACGCCAGCGGCGAAGGTTGGCGCCACCGCGGCGGCGATTTCGCTCATGGCGACCACGGCGCTGTTGGCGGCTGCCCCTACGCTCGCGGCTGTCCCCCCGGTCATTGCTGCAGCAAGGGCGCCGAGCACTCCCCTGCGCAGATCGAGCTCCTGCTCGAAACCGAGCGTCGCCGCGTCCGCCTCGCGGCCCATAGCAAATCCTGCGCTGGCTGCGGCCATCTGGACCGAGCCCAGAACCAGGGTCTCGTCGACGAAGATGACATATTGGCTGCCCATGGCATCGCCCTCCGCTTAAATTTGAGAAAAGCCAACGCTGAGCCGCCCGAAGCGATTCGACGCCAATATGCTTCCGGAGCCGCCCCCGGACTCGTGACAGCCGTCACGCGATCGCGACGCGGCGGAAGGACTGGTCGAAGCGGGTGCCCGCGAAGAGCTGCCTGGGCTATGCTGGGATGCGTGGCTTGATGATACGTCGCTGGCCCGCGACCAGATCCGGCGGATGCTCGAGCAGGCGATCGGCCGGCTGCCCGAGCCTTTCCGTCACGTCTTCGTGCTGCGCGAGATCGAGGGCCTCGCGGTGGAGGAAGCTGCCGAGGCGCTCGCCATCGCCCCGGCCACCGTCAAGACCCGCCACTTCCGAGCCCGCCGCCGGCTCCAGGAGGAGCTCGCGCCCGAGCTGAAGACGGCCCTGGCAGGCACCTTCCCGTTCGCCGGTGCCGATTGCGAGGCGATGACGGAGCGGGTGCTGTCGGCTATAAGCGGTTAGGGTCGGAGTCGGGGGCCGGAAGGGTCTGGCCAAAGGCGCCGGCTTAAGGCATTATTTTCGTTATGAAACTGGCTGCCGGGGCGGGGATTGCCGCTGTCATTTTCGCGATCGCGGCCGCCCGGGCTCAGGGCGGAGGTGCCGACGCGCCTGCCGTGCCCGCCAGGCCGGCGACCGTCGACTGGGGCGAGTGGACGAGGCCGCTGCAGCCGCACAGGATACGTGCCGAGACGCCGGCGCCGGTACAGCAGGCGGTCGTGACCGAAGACGAAATCGACGTCGTCGACGCGCACTGGATGGCGCTCACCATGTGGGGCGAGGCGCGGAGCGGCGGCGAAGAGGCGATGCGCGCGGTCGGTCATGTCATCGACAACCGCCGGCGGAGCGGGGCGCACGGCGCCTATGCGACCGAGACGGTCAGCGAGGCGTGGCAGTTCAGCTGCTGGAACAAGGGGGATCCCAATTACGCGGCGATGCTCGACATCGATACGCTTCGGCCCGGCAGCGAGGATGAGGCGATGTGGCTGGCCGCGAAGCGCATCGCGGAGCAGATATTGTCGGGGCGCTCGGCCGATCCGACCGGCGGGGCGCTTTTCTACCATACGGCCGCGGTGTCCCCGCGCTGGTCGGAGGGCCTGGCGCCGGTGAGCGTGATCGGCGGGCATCTGTTCTTCCGAACGGCCCGCTGAACCGTCATTGCGAGGAGCGTAGCGACGCGGCAATCCAGCCGCGGCGCATGAGTCAGACTCACCGCTGGATTGCTTCGCTTCGCTCGCAATGACGGCCGCTAGAAGCGTGTCCCCACCCTGAGGCCCAGGGTCTGCGGGCGGTAGGGGACGATATAGACCCTCAAATTGCACTGGCCGCATTGCTGGTAGCGGGTCAGCTCGGCCCTCTTGTCGAACGCGTTCTCGAGGAAGATTTCGCCGGTGAACCGCCCCCATTCCATGCCGAAGGCGAAGTCCGCCATCGTATAGGGCCGCAGCCGCCCGAGCACGGCCGCCGCGGCTACCCGCAGGTCCGCCGACGAGGAGCTCTGGTGGGTGAGCACGCTCTGGACGTGGGCGGTGCCGGAGCCGAGCGGGAATTCGTACCGGCCGGTGGCGCTCGCCTTGAACTTGGGGGTGACCGGGAGCCGGGTTCCGGCCGGCGCGGAGATGCCGTTCGTCTGCCCCTGCGGGCCGGGCGCCGTGCAGGTGAAGGTCGGATCGTCGAAGTCGCAGACATTGGCCCGCACCTTGTCGTCTGTATAGGCCGCGCTTCCGGTCAGCGAGAGGCCCCTCACCGGCCGCCACGACAGGTCGAGCTCGGCGCCCTTGATGCGCGCATTGGGGCCGTTGTGGATCTCGGTGAAGCTGTTCTCGCCGAGGAAGGAATATTGGAAGCTCTTCCAGTCCTGCCAGAAGAAGGCGCCGTTCAGGGTCAGCCCCCGTCCCCATTTGGTCTTGAAGCCGAGCTCGTAATTGGTCAGCGTGTCCTCGTCATAGGGCGGCAGGGTGCCGCGGCGGTTGATGCCGCCGGGGCGGAAGCCCTTGGACCAGGTCGCATAGACCAGATGGTCGGGGGTGATCTTCCAGTTGAGGTTGAGGCGGTGGGTGAGGCCGCTGCCCTTGGTCTGTCTCGGCACGACCTTGCCGTCGACGAAATCGCCGAGATTGGTGCAGGGCGAGCCCGGCACGATCGCCGGGATGAGGGTGCCGGTGATGTTGTCGCGAAGGCGGGCCCCGGTGGTGGTGAAGCACTGGATGAAGCCGGTGCGCGAGCTGCCCACGGCGTTGAACGGTCCGTCGGTGAAGCCGCCGCCCGGGTTTCGGCCGAAGCCGAAGAAGCCGATCAGCCCGTTCCGGTATTTGTAGCCGCGCAGGCCGCCGGTCAGGGTGATCGCGTCGGTGATGTCGAAGCTCGCCTCCCCGAACGCGGCATAGTCGCGGTCGACGCGCTTCTGCTCGGTCAGCCACAAGGTGCCGGGGTGGCCGTTGACCGACAGGTCCGAGGCGAGGTTGGTGACCTGGTAATCCTGATGGATTCCGTGCGTCTGGCGCTGATAGAAGAGGCCGGCGACGAGGCGCAGCCTCTTGTCCGCCGGCGAGGCGATCCTGAGCTCGTGGCTCATCTTCTTGTAGCGGTCGCGGCCGACGATGTGCTGCGAGGAATCGATGGCGTGGCCGGCATTGTCGAAGAAATAGAGATAGCCGGCGACTCCGCCGTAGCTCGCGTAGAGCTGGTCATAGGCTTCGGCATAATCGGTGTAATCGCTCGTGGAATCGATCTTCCGGTTCAGATAGGCGCCGGCATAAGTGAGGTCCCAGTTGCTGATCTTGCCCTCGACGGTGAGCGCCGCCTGGAGGAAGCGGTCGTGGCGGTCGTCGGGGAAGAAATGCTGGACCTGAAGGTCGCCGACGCTCGGGTCGAAGCCGAACACGCCGTGGCTCTTCTGGTCCTGGCCGATCAGGCTGGCGGTGGCCGTCCAATTGTCGTCGAGGTCGATGCCGAGCGCGGCGCGGCCTCCGACCACGTCGACGTCGTTGAAATTCTTCTCGACCAGCGGCGCGTTGTTGATGACGATTCCGCCCGGCTGGGGCAGGAAGGCCCGCGTTCCGGGGACGTTGTCGATATAGCCGGCCTCGTGCCGGTACCAGCCGACGAGCCGAAGCGCGGCCATGTCGGCGAGCGGCGCATTGACGAAGCCCTGGAGGCCGTAGCCCATGCCGCCGTGGCGGACGGTGTTCACTTCCGCGTCGGCGCCGCCGGCAAAGCCCGACGGATCCGGCTTGTTGGTGATGATTCGGATCGTGCCGGCTTCCGACGAGGCGCCGTACAAAGTGCCCTGCGGCCCGCGCAGCACCTCGATCCGGGCGATGTCGTAGATGTTGATGTCGAGGTTGCCGCCGATCGTCGTCACCGGCTGCTCGTCGAGATAGATGCCGACGCTCGGCAGCGAGCCCGAATGGTTGCCGTCGCCGCCGCTGGCGACGCCGCGTATGTAGACGTTGGCGCTGCCCGGCGAGCTGGTCTGGAAGGAGACGCTTGGAGTAAGCTTGGTGTAATCGTTGAAATTGGCGACGTTGAGCTCCTCCAGCCGCTGGGTGCCGAGCGCCTGGATGCTGATCGGGACGTCCTGGAGATTCTCCTCGCGCTTGGTCGCGGTGATGATGATGTCGTCGCTCTCGCTGGCGCCGCGATCGCCCTGATCGTCGGCGCCGCTCCCCTCTCCCGTCGCCGGCGGCTCCTGGGGCGGCGTATCCTGTGCGAAGGCCGTTCCGCAGAAGGCGCTCGAGGCGAGCAGGAAAGCGGCAAGCTTCAGGCTGGGTGCGAGGCGCATATCGGCTAATCCCCCAGATTTTGCGTCGGCGCCGAATCTGTCCCGCTTTAAGGGGCGCGGTCAAACTTATTCTGTGTCCGAAACGGCTCTATCGCACCGGCTGTGCTTTCGATGTCACTCAACGCGAGCCCCTCTCCCGTCCTTTACGGGAGAGGAGGGGCCCAAGC
>JAXDPG010000194.1:0-3774 GCA_034668485.1 Sphingomonadales bacterium | reverse complement strand
GGCGGGCCCCCCGGCGAGGCCTGCACGATTACCCCTCCACCACCCTTCGGGTGGTCCCCCTCCCCATCGCGTTGCGATTGGGAGGATTAACCCTCCATCAGGCCCGGCACTTCGTCGAGCAGCTCGCGGGCCAGGAAGCCGATTCGGCCGATGCGCTTCGCCAGCCGCCGGCCCGCTTCGCCATGCAGGTAGACGCCCCACAAGGCGGCGGTGAGCGGATCGGCGCCCCGCGCGCAGAGGCCGCCGACGATCCCAGCCAGCGCGTCGCCCGAGCCCGAGGTGGCGAGGCCGATGCCGCCGCCGGTGAAGCGGAAGGACCGGCCGTCGGGGGCGACGATGAAGCTGTAGCGGCCCTTGATCAGGGTGACCGCGCCGAACCTGTCGGCGGCGCGGCGGGCGGCGGCGAGCGGATCCGATGCCACGGCTTCCGGCTCGCATTCGAGCAGCCGCGCCATCTCACGCGAATGAGGGAGCAGGATCGCGCGCCCCCGCCAGGCCCGAAGCGCTTGCGACCGCTGGGCGAGGCTGCCCAGCACGGCGGCATCCAGAACCAGCGGCGTATCGAGACCGCTCGCCAGCAAGGCGTCGAGGAGACCGTCGAGGCCGGGGCCATGCTGGAGGCCGCAGCCGATCACGGTCGCCTGCGCGCCCTCGATCCATCCCAGAAGCGGCTCGATCCCGACCGCCGCGATGCAGCCGTCCTCCGCCTCGTCCAGGCCGACGACGCGCGCCTCGGGCATGGCGACGCTGAGCGTCGCGGCGACGGTCGCGCCGGTGGCGATCTGGAGCTTGCCGGCGCCCGCGCGAAGGCCGCCTATCCCGGCGAGGATGGCCGCGCCGGCCAGCTCGCGGCTGCCGGCGATCACGAGCAGCCGGCCGCGCTCCTCCTTGTCGCCGTCTTCGGGATGGTCCGGGAGCGGGAAGCGGCGGAGCAGATCGCGGTCGAGTATCTCGAAACCGCTCATCGCGCGGCGACCATCGCGTCGGGCGCCGAGGTGACCGGCGCATCCTCCTCGATCAGCGGCGCCGCGAAATTGTAGCAGACCAGCTTCGGCACGCAGAGTTTCTCGTCGTCGGGTTCGAACTCATATTGGAGCAGGCCGCAATTGACGACGTCGCCTTCCTTGTCGATCGCCAGGATCTGCGCCTCGTCCAGCTCCTCCAATATGTAGCGGAAGCAGAGCACCACGACCTGGTGGCAGACGATCAGCACCCGCCGGTCGGCATGGTGGAGGCTGACCGTGTCGAGCGCGCTCCTCAGCCGCAGGATGACGTCGGCCCAGCTCTCGCCGCCGGGCGGGCGGTGATAGAATTTGCCGAGCAGGCTGCGCTGCTCGGCCTGCTCGGGGAATTTCTCGCGCACGCCGGCGGTGGTGAGCCGGTCCCACAGGCCGAACTCGCGCTCGCGCAGGCGCTCGTCCTTGACCGGCCCCTTCGCACCGCCCGTCACTCCGCGCGCCTTGCAGATCGCTTCGGCCGTCTGCTCGGCGCGGACGTAAGGCGAGACGAGCACCACTTCCGGCCGCTCATCCTCCGGCAGCGCGGCGAACCAGCGGCCGAGCGCCTCGGCCTGGCGATGGCCGAGGTCGCTCAGCGGCACGTCGACGTCGCGAACGTCGACGTCGATCGTGCCGAGGCCCGCGGCGTCGGCGGCGTCGCGGGCGACGTTGCCGGCGCTCTGGCCGTGGCGGACGATCCAGAGCTTGGCGGGCCATCTTTGTCTCATCGCCGAAATGAAAAGCGCGAGAGGCCCGAGAGTTGCAGCCGTCATTGCGAGCGAAGCGAAGCAATCCAGCACGGACTCGGACTCAAAGCTGGGTTGCCGCGTCGCTTCGCTCCTCGCAATGACGGGGTTAGAGCAGCCCTTCGGCCTCGAGTCGCTCCCTGAGAGCGTCAGCGTCGGTGAACAGATGGCCGTGCATCCCGACCGCCTCGGCCCCTTCGACGTTGATCTTGCGGTCGTCGACGAACAGCGCCTCCCCGGCCTTCAGCCCGAAGCGGCCGAGCGCCCGATAATAGAGCGCCGGATCGGGCTTCAGCAATTTCTCCTCCCCGGAGACGACGATGTCCCGGAAGCGGCGGAAGAAGGCGTCCTCGCGGGCTCGGAACGGCGCCCAGAATTCGGCCGAGAAATTGGTGATGGCGAAGAGCGGCACGCCCCGCTCATCGAGTTCCTCGACGATGGCGTGGACGCCCGGGACCGGGTCGCTGATCGTCTCGCCGAACCGCTCGCCCCAGGCCGAGATCAAGGCGGCGTAATCCGGGAATTTCTCCGAGAGGTCCGCCGCGGCCTCGGCGAACGGGCGGCCGGCGTCGAGCGTGTCGTGCCAGCCCCACAGGTCGACATCCTCGATGAAGCGCAGCCGCGCCTCGTCCTCGGGGATTTGCCGTTCGAGGAAGGATTGAGGGTCCCAGCCGTAGAGGACGTTGCCGCAGTCGAAGATGACGGCGGTGGGGGTGGTCATACGTCGCCCCAGCGGAGGCTGGGGCCCCGGGGGGTGAAAGGCTCGGTGCCCATTCTCGCTGGGATCCCAGCCTGCGCTGGGATGATGTGCAAGCTCAGCCCTGGCGCGCCTTGAAGCGGCGGTTGGTCTTGTTGATGACGTAGGTGCGGCCCCGGCGGCGGATCACGCGGCAGTCGCGATGGCGCGACTTGAGGGACTTCAGCGAGTTGCGGATCTTCATGGCCTTGGGGACCTGTATCTTTCGGATTGTGCCGGAAAAACGAGGCGTCCACCTAGGCGGGAGGCGCCTCCAAGTCAAGCGCCCTGCTGCGGCGCAGCGGAGCCCGAATAAGCGTCGATCGCGTCGAAAATGGCGGCAATGCCGCGCCGTTCCCCCTCGCTGAGCTCGGGTCGCCAAATGTCGAAGATGAGGACGACGCGCAAGGCCTGAGCCGGGTTCAGCGCCTCGTGCTCGATGCTGTCGTCGAAGAGGAGCAGCCGGCCTTCCTCCCAGGCCCGCGTCTCGGCGCCGACGCGCAGCCATCCGCCCGGCGGCACGATCAGCGGCAAATGGCAGATCAGCCGGGAATTGAGCATTCCGGTATGCGGCGGAATATGCGCTCCGGGGCGGAGCAGCGAGAAGAAGACGGACGGCGTGCGCGAGCCGATCGCACTGAGCGGCACCTGCCGCATCGCCTCGACCGTCCGGGGACACCGCGCGGCATTCTCGTCGATCAGGGCGCCGTTCTTCCACAGGTAGAAGGCCGTCCAGCTCGGATCGTCCTGAAGGCCGTGAAAGTCGCGCTCGGGGCGATTCTTCTCCGCTTCGACATAGGGGCGGAAGTCGGCGCCCTGGGCGAGCAGGGCCTCCAGCTCGCTCCGAATCGCCGGAGCCGCCGCTTCCAGCGCCGGCACCCAGCCGAAGCCATCGCGCTCGTAGAAGGGACGCGGCGGCAGGCCCGGGAAATAGAAGACGCTGGGCTGCTGCGGATAGGCCACCGGGGGAACATGGAGCGGCTCGCGGCCAAGCATTATCGCCAGCGCCTGATCGAGCCGCGGGCCGCCGCCTGCTCCGGCGACGGCGCGTTCGAGATGCGCCCGATAGCGGTCGACCGCCTCGCCCAGATAGGCCTCGGCGGTCCGCAGCCCGGCGACCAGCGGCGCGGAAAGGCCGCCGGCGCCGCCGGCGGCGCGAAGGGCGGCGGCATAGAAGCTGGCGGCGGCGCGGGTATCGCCGGCCTTCGCGTGGGCGCCGGCCCGGGCGAGCAGATCGGCGATTTCCCGCTCGGCGGCGCCGGCCATGCTCAGCCCCGCTCTTCCCGAACCGGGA
>JAXDPG010000193.1:0-5516 GCA_034668485.1 Sphingomonadales bacterium | reverse complement strand
CACCGCCGCCCAGTCGACCTGCGACGCGTTGATCACTCGCGCCCCGTCGCTCCAGTCGGCCAGCAATTCCATATTGTCGCGGCGGAGGATGGCGGGCCCGGACTTCAGCACCTTCTTCGCCCGCTCGCGGGCGAGGTCGGGGGGCACGTTCCACCACGGGTTGAGGGTCACGTAGCGGATCAGCCCGGCCATGGCCGGCGTCTGCATGCTGGGCTTGCCGACGATCACGCGCATCGGCCCGTCGACCCGGCCGCCGTCGATCATCCACAGCCGGGCCGAGCCGGCATCGACGATCACGTAGCGGCCCGGGAGCGCCGGGATCAGTCGGGCGCGGTCGAGATTGGCTCGGATCAGCGCCTCCTCGGCCGGGGCCAGGCGGGGCGACGCCGCCCGCCGGCTGGCATAGCCCCGGCTCAGGGCCTGGTAGAGCGGATTGACGGCGAGCGCCTCGGCCAGATGCCGGTCGAGGTCGGGCGCCGCCGCCGCCGCCTCGAGCAGCGCTCGCGGTTCGGGCCGGCGCGGCGCCAGCTCGGTATCGACCCAGGTGACGCCCCGCCCGCCGTCGGCCGGCACCCGCAGGTCGCGGACGAAGGCGGGATAGGCGCGCGAAAGGAGGAGCTCGGCGCGCGCTCGGGCCGCGGCCCCGCCCGAGGCCGCGGCTTCGAGCGCGGCGGCAATCTCGGCAGAGCCGTAACGCGCCGGATCGAGGCCCTGATCGGCGGCGTGGCCGATCGCGGCGGCGAGGCGCAGGGCTTCCGGCCGCGGACCGCGCCGGGTCATCCACAGCGGCCGGTTGGAGCGCTCGCGGTAGAAAGCGGCGATCTCCGCGGAAACGCGCACCGGCGGACCGGGCTCGGCGGCTTCCGCCGGCCTTGTCGGAGGCGGCGGCGCAGGATCGCCGCTGCAGGCGGCAAGCGTCGGCAGCAGGACGAGAGCGAGGAGGGGCAGCCGCGGCATCGGGCCTCGATAGCATGGCGGCCGTGGAGCGCTAAGGCCCCCGTTCGAACCCTCCCGCATTGGGACGGGAGGCGGCCGCCGCCGCCGACTCGCCCGCTCGCCGGCTTTGCGCTATTTCCCGGGGAAATTGGGGAAAGCGATGCCGCCGACGCAGCAACCTGCGGCCAGCCTCGACCGGAGCGCCGGGACCGACTGGCTCGGCGCCGCTTCGGTGCTCGAGCAGATGCCCGACGGAGTCATCGTCGCCGACGTCGAGGGCCGGATCGTGTTCGTCAACGAAGCCGCCGAGCGCCTTCACGGTGTCCGTGAGCTTGGGGTGGCGCCGGACCGCTATGCCGAGGCTTACAGCCTCTCGACGCTGGCCGGCGACCCATTCCCCGCCGCCGAGCTGCCGCTGGCCCGGGCCGTGCGGGGCGAAACGGTGAGCGAGGCGCGCTGGCGCATCCGCCGCCCCGACGGACAGGAGCTGGTGGCGATCGGCAATGCCCGCCCCTTCTACGACGCCGCGGGCGTGCAGCAGGGCGCGATCCTCACCTTGCGCGACGACAGCCCCCGCCACGCCGCCGAGCTCGCTCTGGCCGAAAGCGAGGTGCGCTTCCGGACCATCGCCGATTGCGCACCGGCGCCGGTCTGGGTGACCGGCCCCAATGGAGTCGAGTTCGCCAACCGGGCCTACAGCGAATTCGCGCTCCGGCCGGTGGAGGAGCTGCTCGGCCATGCCTGGATCGGCCTTGTCCATCCCGACGACATTCCCCCGATCCTCGCGCTTCGCGAGCAGGCCTGGAAGACGGGCTCATCCTACGGCTGGGAAGCGCGCTTCCGGCGCAGCGACGGCCAATGGCTGTGGATCCGCGCGAATTGCGCGCCGCGTCTGGGGCCCGACGGCAGCGTCCAGGGCTATGTCGGAATGGCCCTCGACATCACGGAGAGCCGCCGCGCCGAGGCCGAGCTGCGCGACAGCGAGCGGCATTTGCGGCTGATGGTCGACGAGCTCAACCACCGGGTCAAGAACACGCTCGCCATCGTCCAGGGCCTCGCCCAGCAGAGCTTTCGCGGCGGCGGCGTGGCGGCGGACGTGCGCGCCGGCTTCGAGGGCCGGCTCGCCGCGCTCGCCGCGGCGCACGATCTGCTCACCCGCCGCAACTGGGAGGGAGCGGAGCTTCGCGACCTCGTCGTGGCGGTGGTGGCCGCGCATTGCCGCGAGCGGCTCGAGATCGAGGGACCGCCGCTTCGGCTGTCGCCCAAGCTTGCCGTCACCCTCGCCCTCGCGCTCCACGAATTGTGCACCAACGCCTTCAAATATGGTGCGCTGTCGGAGCCGGGCGGACGGGTGTCGGTGACTTGGAGGCGGGAGGGCGATGGTCTGGCATTGCGCTGGCAGGAGTGCGGCGGCCCGTCGGTGGCGCCGCCCAGCCGGCGCGGCTTCGGCACTCGAATGATCGAGCGGGCGCTGGCGAGCGAAGCCGGCGGCAGGGCCGGGCTCGACTTTCGGCCCGAAGGCCTCATCTGCGAGATCGAAGTCGATCTGCCTCCCCAGGCATAGCCCCGGGAGGCAGAGCGCTTATTTCCCGGCCATCGTCGTGGCGGTACCGTTCTGGCCGAGCAGCTTCAGCGCGACCTGGAATTCCTTGGCGGCGGCGCGCTGGTTGTTGGCGCGGCACAGGGCCTCGCCGGTCGTGAGGCGGCGGGCGGCGTTCTGGGCGACCGCCGGCTCGGCGCCGGCGAGGGCGCCGCGGACCTGCTGCGGCATCGCCTCGCAGCGCGGATCGGCCGCGGAAGCGGGAGCCGCGCCGAGGGCGAGCGTGCCGGTGAGGACGAGGGCGGCGAGGGTGATGAGATTGCGCATGAGATGATTCCTTCCCTGACTGTGGGGTCGAGGTAGGCGCGCTGGATTTCTTTTATAATCCGCTATAATGTCTATGAGCCATGAAGCAGGAATACACAATCGCCCGGAATCAGCTCGACGGAGTCGAGGCTTTCCTGCGCGTCGCCGAGCGGCGCAGCTTTCGCGCCGCGGCCGACGATCTCGGCCTGTCGCCGTCGGCGGTCAGCCAGACGATCCGGGCGCTCGAGGCGCGGGCGGGCGTGCCGCTGCTCACCCGCACCACCCGCAGCGTCGGCCTGACCGAGGCGGGCGAGCGCTTCCTCGAGCAAGCGAAGCCGGCCTTTGCCGGGCTCACCGCCGCCTTCGAGGCGGCGCGCAGCTTCGGCGAGCGGCCGGCCGGGCTGCTCCGCCTCAACGTGCCGCGCGCCGCGATCCCCTTCCTGATCGAACCGGTGATCGAGGGCTTCGCCGCCGCCTTCCCGGAGGTCGAGGTGGAGATTTGCGGCGAGGACGAGCTGATCGACCTGGTCGAGCGCGGCTTCGATGCCGGCATCCGCATGGGCGACTATCTGGAGGCGGACATGATCGGCATCCGCCTGACGCCGCCCTTCCGCCTCGTCGTGGTCGGCTCGCCCGCTTATTTCGAGCGCCACGGGCGTCCGGCGGTTCCCGCGGACCTGCGCGACCACCGCTGCATCCGCGGCCGGGCGCCGACCACGGGAGCGATCTTCCGCTGGCATTTCGACGTCGCCGGCCAGCCCGTCGAGATCGCCGTCGGCGGCCCGCTGATCGTCAACGATCTCGACGTCAGCAAGGCGGCGGCGTTGCGCGGCGTCGGCCTCGCCTATCTGGGCGAGCCGCTCGTCGCCGAGCATCTCGCCTCGGGCGCGCTCGAGCTCGCCCTGGAAGCCCACGCCGCCTGGTCGCCGGGCGCCTATCTCTATTATCCCAGCCGCACCCAGATGCTGCCCAAGCTGCGGGCCTTCGTCGACTTCATCCGCGAGCACCGCCCGCCCGACCGCTTCCTCCAGGTTAGCGGTACCTAGGCAAGACGGGGCTTACAGCTTCGGCAGGACAAGGGTGGCGCAAAGGCCTCCTTCTGGCCGGTTGGCCAGAATCAGCCGGCCGCCATGGGCCTGGGCCACCGCCTGGGCGATGGCGAGGCCGAGACCCGCTCCTCCCCGCTCGCGGTTGCGCGACGTGTCGAGACGGCGGAACGGCTCGAGCACCTCCGCGAGGTGATCGGCGGCGACGCCGGGGCCGTCATCCTCGACGCCGAGCGCGATCTCGCCCGGCCGCTCCGCCACCGCGACCCTCGCGCCGCCGCCATAAGCGACGGCATTGTCGATAAGGTTGCGCAGCGCCCGCCGCAGGAGCTGGGGCTGGACGGCGAGCACCGCCCGCGGCGACGGCGTGAAGAGGGCGGGCTGGCCGAGCTCCCGGAACTCCTCGACCACCGCGTCGGCGAGCGCCGCGACGTCGACCGGCCGCACCGGCTCCCGGGCCCGGCCGGTACGCGCGAGGGTGAGGATGTCCTCGAGCGTCGCCGCCATCTCCTCCACCGTCGCGATAAGCCGCTCCCGCTCCTCGGCGGGGTCCATATTCTCGGCGCGGATGCGCAGCGAGGCGAGCGGCGTGCGCAGGTCGTGGCCGATCGCTCCGAGCATCCGGTCCTTCTCGTCGAGCAGCGCCAGAGTGCGGCGATTCATGGCGTTGAACGCCTCGACCGCGCGGCGGACGTCGGCGGGGCCGCGTGGGGTCACCGGATCCGCCGGCCCGTGTCCTTCGAACCCTTCGGCGGCGCGGGTGAGGTCCTCGAGCGGCCGGGCCAGCCGACGAGCGATCCACCAGGCGGCGCCGAAGACGAGCAGGAACAAGGTCAGGGTCGCAAGCAGCAGGCGATGGATCAGCCATGGGTCGGGCCCGGGCGCGAAGAGGCTGGCGTCCAGCCACTGGCCGTCGTCGAGCTGGGCGGCGAGGAGGACGGCGCGGTGGCGGCTCGAATGGCCGGGGGGATGGTGGCCGGGCGGCACCGCTTCCATCCGCGCGGCGCCGCGCACGGCGCGCACCGGCACCCGCGCCTCGCTCAAAGCCGCCGCGAGCCGCTCCTCGATCCGAGCGTCGCGGCGGAGGCCCTGGCGGTCGATAAGGCTTTGCGGCACCAGCAGGTAGTCGGCGCCCGGCCCGACGCGATGCGCGCCGAGCAGCAGCCGCCGTCCCTCGGGCGCCGTCGCCGCCACGACCGCCGCGACCTGGGTGAAGCGGCCGATCGCCGGCCCCTCGTTGCGGGCAAGGCTCAGCTTCTGCTGCTCGCCGAGGATGAAGGCGAAGTTGACCGCCTGCGCGATCAGCAAAGCCGCGCCGATCAATAGCAGCATCTGGCCGAGCAGGCTCGACGGAAGGAGGCGCCTCACGGCCGGCGCACGTCGGCGGCGAGCAGGTAGCCGCCGCCGCGGACCGTCCTCAGCAGGGTCGGCTGCTTCGGATCGGGCTCGATCTTGCGCCTGAGGCGGCTGACCATGTTGTCGACGCTGCGCTCGAAGGCGGCGAGCTCGCGGCCCTGGGCGAGGTCTAGCTGCTGGTCGCGGGTCAGCACCCGGCGGGCGTGGGTGACGAGTGCGAGGAGCAGATTATACTCGCAGGTCGACAGCGGCACCTCGACTCCCTCCGAGTCGATCAGCTCTCGCTCGCCGGTGCGCAGCACCCACGGCCCGAAGGCGTAGGCGTCGGCATC
>JAXDPG010000192.1:0-3231 GCA_034668485.1 Sphingomonadales bacterium | reverse complement strand
ATACATGCGCACCGGATCGTCGGTGCGGTCGACCGTCTCCTTCTTCTTCTCGATGATGAAGCGCTCGCCGTCCGAGCCGTCGTCGTCCGGGGTGCCGGAATCGACCTCGGGCTCCTCCGCCTTGTCGTCCTCCTCGTCGGCCTCCTCCGCCTCGACGACATTCACCCCCATTTCATTGAGCGCAGACATCACGTCCTCGATCTGCTCGGAGGACATCTGGTCCTGGGGGAGGGCCTCGTTGAGCTCGTCATAGGTGATGTAGCCGCGCTTCCTGGCGCGGGCGACGAGCTTCTTGAGGGAGGCTTCGTTGAGGTCGATCAGCGGGGCGTCGCCGCCGTCCTGCTTCTCTTCCGTCTCGGCCGCATTGTTCGTCTTCGCCATCTAAACGCCTTATATGTTCGCCTGCTGCGCGCTGCCTTCGATCAAGGCCGCGAGCTGGCTCTCCGCCTCGTCCCTGGCCGCCCTCAGCCTTTGCTGCTCCCGGAACGCGGCCTCGTCACCTTCCTCCTTGAGCCGGACGGTCGCCGCTTCCAGCGCAGCATATAGTCCCGGCTGAGCCGCCAATGTGTCGATCACCAGAACGAGATCGCGGGAAGCCCGTTCCGGATCGGCATCACGGCGGTTGAAGGAAAAGGTCAGTCCGCGTTCCAGGCGCAGCCTCTCAGCGAGAGGGGCGACGCCAGCCTCGGTCAATATGGTATGAAGCCGCTCCTGATCAAGCTCGCCGTGCGCCATCGCTCCTTCGAGCAGCGCGTCGCGCAGGCGCGCGGCCGTCCTGTCGGACAAAGGAAGGGCGGCGATCGCCTCGGCATGGGCGGCGACCAGCTCGGGATAGCGGAGCAGGCCGTGAAGGACGGCGCGCGCGGTCCTGGCGCTGCTGTCGCCGCTCGCCAGCGCCCTGGCCTGGTCCGAAACCGGGCCCGGCGGGGGAACGTAGCGGCCCCTTTTCGACGGAGCGCCCGGAGTCCATGGCCGGCGCGGCGGCGGCGCGGTGAGGGCGTTGAAGCGGCCGAGCAGCTCGCCGCGATATTGCTCGCGCACGTCGGCGTCGCGAATCGCGCCGACATGGTCGCTGAGGCGGCGCCTGAGCCCGGCTTTCTGCTCCGGCGTGGCCAGCGGCTCGGCCGCCAGCTCGTGGTTCCAGAGCCGGTCGACGAGCGGTTCCGGAGTCTCCAGCAACGCCTCGAGGGCGGCGCGGCCCTGGGCGCGGATGAGGTCGTCGGGGTCGAGACCGGGGGGCAGGGCGACGAAGCCGAGCGATCGGTCCGGGCCGACATGCGGCAGCGCCCGCAGGGCGGCTCGAACGCCGGCCTTGCGCCCCGCCGGGTCGCCGTCGAAGCAGAGGATCGGGGAGGGGGACAGGCGCCACAGCAAAGCGAGCTGGGCCTCGGTCAGAGCCGTGCCGAGCGGGGCGACGGCCTCGCTCAGCCCGGCCTGGTCGAGCGCGATCACGTCCATCTGGCCCTCGACGACGATCACCCGTTTCGCCTCGCGGCTCGCGGCCGCGGCCTTGTCGATGTTGAACAGGGTGTGGCCCTTGTCGAACAGAGGCGTATCGGGCGAGTTGAGATATTTGGGCTCGCCGGCGCCGACGATCCGGCCGCTGAAGGCGATCACCCGTCCGCGCCGGTCGCGGATCGGGAACATCAGCCGCCCGCGGAACCGGTCATAGGGTTCGCGCTCGCCCTCCGGCATGATCAGCAGCCCCGCCTCGACCAGCTTGTCGTTGCCGAAATCCCGAAGCGCGACGCGCTGCTTGCTTCGCGAATCCGGCGCGTAGCCGAAACCGAAGCGCCGGCGGGTCGCGTCGGAGATGCCGCGCTTTTCGAGATAGGCCCTGGCCGGCGCGCCCTCGAGGCCGCCGAGCTGCTCTTCGAACCAATGCTGGGCGGCCTCCATGACGTCGTGAAGGCCGGCCGCCCGGTCCGCCTTCTGCTGCGCCTGGGGATCCGCGGCCGGGACCTCCATCCCCGCCGCGTCGGCCAGCTCCTTGACCGCGTCCATGAAGGGCATGCCGCGGGCGTCGGTCAGCCAGCGTATCGCATCGCCATGGACGCCGCAGCCGAAGCAATGCCAGAAGCTCTTCTCGTCATTGACGTAGAAGCTCGGAGTCTTCTCCTTGTGGAACGGGCAGCAGGCCTTCCACTCGCGCCCGGCGCGCTGCAGCTTGACGGTGCGGCCGACAAGGGCCGACAGCGTCGTTCGGACGCGCAGTTCGTCGAGCCATTGCGGGGAAAGCGTCACGACCGACTGCTAACCGGATCGCGGCCCTTCCTCAACTCCATGCGCATGCAAAAACCGGGTCCGGCCGAGCAGGTCGGCCGGACCCGGGGATCGGTCGGCTAGCGCCTTGCCGCGGCCAGCAGCGCGCCGACGATGCCGGCGCCCACCCGGCCCGCGGCGATGGCGAGGATCGCTCCGGCGACCGGCTCGAGGCCGCCGCCGGAAATGCGGGCGACGACGATCGCCGACACGGCGCCGACGGCGCCGAGCAGCAACCGGGTCCACCACGGGTCGCCGCCGCCCGGCCTTGGAGCGTCGACTTCGATGCCCGGCCACCAGACCGAGCCGAACCAGCCAAGGATCCCAAGTATCAGCAATGCAGGCATGATTTCGTCCCCCCATCGTTTTCGTGAAACAACAACCGGCGACTTGTTCTTCGAGTAGCCAAGCTTCGTCGGTTACTGCGCCGTAACGACTAGGCCGCCCTCGCCCCGGGGTCAATCGCGGCCCGCCGTCAGGCGAGCGCCGCCTTCACCAGAGCGCCGGCCTTGGCCATGTCGAGGGCGCCGCCATGCCGCGCCTTCAGCGCCGCCATCACCCGGCCCATGTCCTTGAGCGAGGATGCCCCGCTCTCGGCCACGATCGCGGCGATCGCGGCTCGAGCCTCCTCCTCGCTCATCTGGCGAGGGAGGAAGGTCTCGATCACCGAGATCTCGGCGCGCTCGGCATCGGCCAGCTCGCGGCGGCCGCCCTGCTCGTAGAGCGCGACCGATTCGCGGCGCTGCTTGACCATCTTCTGAAGCACCTCGGTGACCAGCGCGTCGTCGTCGGCCGGCGCGGCGGCGCCGCCGCGCAGCTCGATGTCGCGATTCTTGTGCGCCGCCTGGATCAGGCGGATCGTGTCCCGGCGGACGGTGTCGCCGGCCTTCATGGCGCCGGTCAGCGCCGCTTTGATAGTGTCGCGAATCATGGACTTCGATGCCGCCTTCGGGGAAACCGGCATTCTAC
>JAXDPG010000191.1:0-3092 GCA_034668485.1 Sphingomonadales bacterium | reverse complement strand
AAGACCCTCACCTCCCAAGCCTTCGGCTTGGGCCCCTCCTCTCCCGTAAAGGATGGGAGAGGGGCATTCCTCGCCCCATGCTTTACTCCATCTTCACCCTCTGCCGCCCATAAGGGCCGCCTCCAGGGGTGGGTTGAGCTGAATGCTGCGCGTCTATACCTGCATCACGGGCGAGCATGATTTCCGGCTGGTGCTCCTTGCCGGCACCATCTGCCTGCTTGCCGCGTTCACCGCTTTCTCGATCTTCGAGCAGGCGCGCCGCGCCGAGCGGCGGCGCTGGGCCTGGACCGCGCTGGCGGGGTTCGTCGCCGGGACCGGCATCTGGGCGACCCATTTCGTCGCCATGCTCGCCTACCGGCCGCACCTGCCGATCGGCTATGACGTCCCGCTGACCCTGCTCTCGATCGCCGCCGCGATCCTGATCACCGGCGCCGGCTGGACGGCGGCGCTGAGAAGCGGCCGTGGCGGCACGCTCGCCGCCGGCACATTGATCGGCGCCGGCATCGGCACCATGCATTATATCGGGATGGCGGCGGTCAAGCTGCCGGGCCGCTTCGCCTGGAACGAGACGATGGTCGCCGCCTCGCTGCTGATCGGCATCGGCCTCAGCGCCGCCGCCCTCGCCGAGCACCGGCGGCGGCCGCGGGCGCTGCCGTGGCGGCCGGCTTTGCTCTTCACCCTCGCCATCTGCGGCCTCCATTTCACCGCCATGGCCGCCGCCGCCATCTTGCCGGATCCGAGCCTCGCCGTGCCGGCGGCGGCGATCGACAGCAACGTGCTGACCCTGGCGGTGGTGGCGATGGCCCTGGTCATCCTCGCCATCGGCTTCCTGATGGTGCTGTTCGACCGCAAGCTGGCGAAGAACGCGATCGAGGAGGCGCGGCGTTTGAGGACCTTCGCCGACGCCGCCGTCGAAGGGCTGGTGGTGATCGACGGCGAGCGCATCGTCGACGCCAATCGCAGCTTCCTGAGGCTCGCCGGCTTCGACAGCGTCGGCGACGCTCCCGAGCGGCTTTCCGACCTGCTCATCGAAGTCGATCTCGCCACTCTCCCGATGGCGGCCGACGCGCCGCCGTCCGAATGCCGGCTGCTTCGGGCCGACGGCGCCACCCGCGAGGTCGAATTGCTGCTTCGGCCGCTCGCCTGGCGCGGGGCGGCGCTTCGGATCCTCGCCGTGCGCGACATTTCCGAGCGCAAGGAGGCGGCCGAGCGAATCGCCCATCTCGCCTTCCACGACGCCTTGACCGGCCTGCCCAACCGCGCCGTCTTCGCCGACCATCTGGGCCGCATTGTCGCCAAGTCGGGCGAATGCGACGAGCCGGTGGCGGTCCTGTGCGTCGACCTCGACGGCTTCAAGGCGGTCAACGACATATACGGCCACCCCGCCGGCGACGCCCTGCTGGTCGCGGCGGCGCAGCGGCTCCGGGCCGCGGTCCGCGGCCATGAGCTGGTCGCCCGCCTCGGCGGCGACGAATTCGCCGTCGTCCAGGCCGGCGGCCGGCAGCCCGACCATGCCGGACTGCTCGCCGGCCGGATCCTCGAGGCGCTGGCCGAGCCGTTCGCGATCGGCTCCGACACGGTGAGGATCAGCGGCAGCGTCGGAGTCGCTTTGTTCCCCGCCGACGCCGCCGATCCGCAGTCGCTGGTCAAGAATGCCGACATGGCGCTCTACCGCGCCAAGGCCGAGGGCCGCGGCACCGCCCGCTTCTACGAGGCGGCGATGGACGAGGCGCTGAGGCGCCGCCGCCAGCTCGAGGCCGACCTCAGGCAGGCGATCGGCCGCGGCGAGCTCTCGGTCCACTACCAGCCGCTCGCCGACCTGGGCAGCGGCGACATTCTCGGCTTCGAGGCGCTGCTGCGCTGGCGCCACGGCCGCATGGGCGACATCGGCCCGGCGACCTTCATCCCGCTCGCCGAGGAGAGCGGCCTCATCCTCAAGCTCGGCGAGTGGGTGCTTCGCGAAGCCTGCGCCGAGGCGGCGCGCTGGACTCCGGCGCTCAAGCTCTCGGTCAACCTGTCGCCGGTCCAGTTCACCCAGGGCGACCTCGCCGCCGAGGTTGAAAAGGTGCTCGCCGAGACCGGGCTCGATCCGGTCCGGCTCGAGCTCGAGGTCACCGAGGGCCTGCTGATCAAGGACGCCGAGAAAGCCATCGTCATCCTCGAGCGGCTGAAGGCGCTCGGAGTCCAGATCTCGATGGACGATTTCGGCACCGGCTATTCGTCGCTCAGCTATTTCCGGATGTTCCCGTTCGACAAGGTCAAGATCGACCAGAGCTTCATCCGCGACATGATCGAAAACCCCCAGGCGCGCGCCATCATCCGCTCGGTGATCGGCCTCGGCCGCGGCCTCGGCATGCCGGTCGTGGCGGAAGGGGTGGAGACGTCCGAGCAGCTCGACGCCCTGCGCGCCGAAGGCTGCGACCAGGTCCAGGGCTATCTGATCAGCCGGCCGGGTCCGATCGCCCATTTCGAGGGCGTGGTGATGGACCGGGGCGAGGCGGGCGGCGGCGCCCAAAGGACACGAAAGACCCGCATGTCGGGGTGATGAGCCCTTTGTTTTCAGTCGAGCGGCTCGACCCCAGGCAAACCGGTCGGCAATCCGACGGCGAAGCCCGCGAATAGGGCAAGGATGATCTGAGAACATAACAGGAACTGATTGGTAGGCAAGCGGCTTTGTCGGGCCTATGCTTGCGCCGATGCGACCCCTCGCCCTCGCCCTCGCTCCCCTCCTGCTGACCGCCGCCGCTCCGCCCGTCTCCGTCATTCCCGTCTCCCCGCCCTTCGCTCCGGCGGCGGACGAATATCGGCGGCTCTGGCAGGCGGAGGGACCCGAAATCGTCGCGGCGATGGAGCGGGTGACGGGCCTGCGCTTCCCGCCGGGACCGATCGACGTGATCGTCTCGGAAGGCCGGCCGATGACCGCCTATGACGGCCGCACGATCCGGCTTCGGGCCAGCTATTCGCCCGCCTACAAGAAGGCGACCCTGGTCCACGAACTGGGCCACCGCCTCGCCCTCGCTTTGCCCCGCTCGGGCCTCGACGACCACCGCCTGCTCGACCTCTTCCTCTACGACGTCTGGACCGACCTCTAC
>JAXDPG010000190.1:0-9499 GCA_034668485.1 Sphingomonadales bacterium | reverse complement strand
TGCGCCGAGGACGAGCGGCCCTACCTCAAGGGCATCGAGCGGCTTACGAAGCAGGTGCTGACTCCGGTACCGCTGCCCGAGGGCTTCAACGCCGAGGCGGCGCGGATCAAGGCGGCGCGGGCGTCCTCGCCGATCCAGATCGTCGAGCGGCCCGAGCGGGAAGAGCGCCACTCGCGCGGCCGTCCGTCGAAGCGCTTCAGCGCGCGTCCGGCGCGTCCCCTGGGCGAAAGCCGCAGCGGTGGCCGCAGGCGCTACGCCTCGAGGTAGTTCGCCGCCGCGAAGAGCCGTCATGCTGAACTTGTTTCAGCATCCGGTTTTCCGCCTCCCCGGCGGGTGACCGGCTGGACCCTGAAACAAGTTCAGGGTGACGGTAGCGGGACAATGGCCGGCTGGCCTAAAGCGGGCCCGTGTCTTTCCTGCTCTCCCTCCTTCTGGCCGCGGCCCCGGCAGCCCCCGACATCGTCGTCACCGGCCGCGGCCTCGGCACGGCCGCGGGCGAAGAAGTGTTCGACACGGTCGTGATCGACCGAGACCGCCTGACCGGCTCCGCCTCGGGCCGCCTCGAGGACGTGCTTCGCGACGTTCCCGGCTTCCAGCTCTTCCGCCGCTCCGACTCGCGCTCGGCCAATCCGACCAGCCAGGGCGCGACTTTGCGGGCGCTCGGCGGCAATGCCTCGAGCCGGGTCCTGCTCATCCTCGACGGCGTGCCTCAGACCGATCCGTTCGGCGGCTGGGTGAGCTGGCCGGCTTTCGATCCCGAGCGGCTCGGCGAGGCGCGGGTGACTCGCGGCGGCGGCAGCGGCGTCGAGGGACCCGGCGCCCTCGCCGGGACGATCGAGCTTCAGAGCGCGACTCCGGCGCAGCTGAGCGGGGCAGGCGGGCGTGCGGCTTATGGCAGCCGCGACGGCCTCGACGCCCATGCCGGCCTCGGCCTGCCGCTCGGCGGCGGCTTCCTCGCCGTCTCCGGTGCCTGGGCGCGGGGCGACGGCTTCATCCCCATCGTCCGCGAGCAGCGCGGCCGGGCCGACCGGCCTTCGCCCTACGAGCAGATGAGCCTCGCCGTGCGCGGGGTCGCGCCGCTGGCCGAAGGCACGGAGCTTCAGGCGAGCGCGCTCGCTTTCTCCGACTCGCGCGAGCGTGGCACCGCTCTGTCGGACATCCGCACCCGCGGCGCCGACGCCTCGCTTCGCCTGGTCGGGCGGCGGTGGAGCGCGCTCGGCTATGTGCAGAGCCGCGATTTCTACAACAGCTTCGCCAGCGTCAACGCCGCCCGCACCGCCGCCACCCGCACCTCCGAGCAATATAGCGTCCCGGCGACCGCGCTCGGGGCGCGGGTCGAGGCGAGGCCGCGGCTGGGCCGCGGGATCGAGCTTCGGCTCGGCGGCGACTGGCGCCGAACGGAAGGGGAGACGCGCGAGCTTTTCGCCTTCGTCGCGGGGGAGGGGAGTCGGGGGCGCGAGGCGGGCGGCACCACCCAGACGCTCGGCGGTTTTGCCGAGGCGGCGTGGACGGGGGAAAAGGTGACGATCACCGCAGGCGGCCGAATCGACCGCTGGACGATCGCCGACGGGCGGCTCCACGAGCGCGTGCTGGCCACCGGCCAGGTGCTGACCGACACCGCCTTCCGCGACCGCTCCGGCTGGCAGCCCACCGGCCGGGCCGGGATCGCCTGGCGGGCGGGAGCGCTGACGTTGCGCGGCGCCGCCTATCTTGGCTGGCGTTTGCCCACGCTCAACGAGCTCTACCGGCCTTTCCGGGTCGGAGTCGACGCCACCGCCGCCAATGCGGAGCTGGCGCCGGAGCGTCTCCAGGGCATCGAGGGCGGAGCTGACTGGCGGCCGGTGCCGCGGGCGCGGATCGGCCTCACCCTTTTCGCCAACCGGCTCCGGGACGGGATCGCCAATGTCACTCTCGGACGCGGGCCGGGCACCTTCGCCGGTGTCGGCTTCGTCGCCGCGGGCGGCGATTACCGCCAGCGGCAGAATCTCGACTCGATCGTGGCGAAAGGGGTGGAGCTGGACGCGCGCTACGCGCTGGGTGCGTGGACTCTGTCCGGCGGCTGGTCGTGGGTCGAGGCCGAGGTCGGCGCCAGCGGCGCGGCGAGCCCGCTCGACGGCCTCAGGCCGGCGCAAACGCCCAGGCACAGCCTTTCCTCGACTCTTGCCTGGGCGGGACAGGGAGGCGCCCGCGGCTCGATCACCGCCCGCTACGCCGGCGGCCAGTTCGAGGACGATCTCAACCGCCAGAGCCTGCCCGGAGCCTTCACGGTCGACGCTGCCGCGTCGCTGCCGATCGGCCGCTCGCTGGCCCTGGAAGCGCGCGCCGAAAATGTAACGGATAAGCGCATCCTGGCAGGCATAAGCGGCGACGGCGTCGAGGAGCGGGCGACGCCGCGGACCTTGTGGATCGGCCTTCGCTTCGGCCGCTTGCGCTAGTGGGGCGAGCGGCTTAGTTTCGAGTTGAAACGTAAAATGGGAGGTTCGGGATGATCGTCTACGGAGCGTCGCTGTCGCCCTTCGTGCGCAAGGTGCTGGCTTACGGAGCGGAAAAGGGGATCGAGCTGGAGCACAAGCCGCTCGGCCTCGGCTCGGACGATCCGGACTTTCTCGCCGCCAGCCCTTTCCGCAAGATACCCGCCTTCAGCGACGGTGATTTCGGGATCTCCGATTCGTCCGCCATCATCCACTATCTCGAGGCCAAATATCCGGAGCCGGCGCTGATCCCCGCCGAGCCGAAGGCGCGCGCGCGGACGATCTGGTTCGACGAGTTCGCCGACACCATCTTGTGCGCCTGCGGCGCGAAGATGTTCTTCAACCGGATCGTCGCTCCGCGCTTCCTCGGCCGCGAGGGCGACCTCGACATGGCGGACAAGGCCGAGAAGGAGGAGCTGCCGCCGATCCTCGACTATCTCGAGCGCACCATCCCCGAGAGCGGCTGGCTGGTCGGCGATTCGATCACCCTCGCCGACATCGCGGTGGCGACCGCCTTCGCCAATTTCCGCCATCTCGGAATGCCGGTCGACGCCGGCCGCTATCCGCGAGTCGCCGAGTTTGCGGACCGCATGCTGGCCCGCCCGAGCTTTGCCGGCTGGGTCGAGCGCGAAGCCGCCTTCCTCGAGCGCACCGCCCCCTGAGCGCTCCCGGCAGTGAGAGGAATGGCGGCATGGCGAACTATGTTGCAACGGTCGAATGGCGCTCCGACGGCCGCTTCAGGGAGGGCCGCTACAGCCGCGCGCATCGCCTGAGCTTCGACGGCGGCGCCGTGGTGACCGGCTCGTCCTCTCCGCACGTCGTTCCCGAGCCGATGTCCGATCCGGCGGGAGTCGATCCGGAGGAGGCGCTGGTCGCCTCGGTCTCGGCCTGCCACATGCTGTGGTTCCTCCACGTCGCGCGCGACGCCGGGCTCGACGTCGCCGCCTATCGCGACGAGGCGCGCGGGACGATGGGCACGGACGGGCGCGGGCGGATGGCGATGCTTCGGATCGCGCTTCACCCCCGCATCGACTTCGCCGGCGACGCGCCCGACGCGGAACGGCTGGCCCGGCTCCACCACGAGGCGCATGAGCAATGCTTCATCGCCAATTCGCTGCATACCGAGATCGTCGTCGAGGGATGAATGGCCTTGCCCTTCCGGGGGTGATATGGACGCCGCCACAGGGGATCCGCTCCACGGAAAGGAGCCTGTAATGACACGCCTCCGCTTGCTCGCCTTTGCCCTTGCCGCTTTGCCCGCCGCCGCGGCCGCGCAGTCGCCCGATTGGGCGCATGCCCAGCGCGTGGACGTGCAATTGTCGAGCTTCTCCTTCGCGCCATCGGTCCTGCACCTCCACGCCGGCCGTCCGATCGTCCTCCACCTCGTCAACACCGCGTCGGGCGGCCACGATTTCACCGCGCCCGCTTTCTTCGCCGCGGCGCAGCTGCGGCCGCAGGACCGCGGCGCCGTCGGCAAGGGCAGCGTCGAGCTGGGCGGGCATCGCAGCGCCGACGTCGCTTTGGTGCCGAAGGCGGGACGTTATCCGCTGAAGTGCAGCCACACCTTCCACAAGACCTTCGGAATGTCGGGCACGATCCTCGTCGACTAGGATCCGTACTCGATACCCCGCCCGCCGCTTCGCGGTCGCCCGGACAAGCCGCCCGCCGTCGCCGGCGGCTTGTCTCCCGGCGGCATTGCGTTAGTCGTGGCCGGGCTTCCTGGGAAAGAACGTGCCGATGCGCCGCCTCGCCGCCCTCCTGCTCCTCGTCATACCGGCTCCCGCGCTCGCCCAGGCGCCGCTTGGCATCCTTGACGCCCTGCGCCGCGATTTCCCGCTGGATCATGCCGCCCTTTCGGCGGGACTGGTCGGCAAGCCCCCGCAAGAAGAACGGCGGCTGGCCTATGCCGGCATCGACCGGTTCCTGCATGCCCACCGCGATTCGATTCTCGCCGCCCCCGGGCCGGATCTCGTCGCGATCGAGGCGCGGCAGGGGGCGCTGCTGCGGGCGCTCGAGACGCGGGACGTCCGGCTCTGCGCCGTCGTCGGCGACCGCGGCTTGTTCAGCCCCGAGGCGCTGGCCGGACCCGCGCCTCCGGGCCTGGACGAATATGGGGCCGCGCTCGTCGCGGCGGCCAAGGCTGGAGCGGGCGCCAGCGCCGCGACGGCGCCGGCCAGTCGGGAGGATGTGCCGGCCTGGCTCGCCGCCGTCGCCAAGATCGAGCCGGCGGTCCCGGTCCGGACCATGCTGAGCGACCGGCAGGCGCGCGCAGCCTCGAGCTCCGGGAATCTCTGCCGCGGCGCCGCCGCGATGCACGAAGCGGCCGTGTCGCTGCCGGCCGGGCAACGCGAGCGTCTGGCCCGGACCCTGCTTCGCTCGGTGATCGGCTCCGCCGCCGAATAAGGAACAGGCGCCGGGTGTGTCGGGGCCGGGCGGGAAGGGACCGGCCGAGGGTCGGACGGGAGTCGCTTCGCCCGAACGACCGCGCAGCTCCCAAAACGAAATGGAGGCCGGCATTGCTGCCGGCCTCCACTGTCCCTAGGTCCGTTCGTCTCGCCCGAAAGCGAAGCTCGCTTTCCCAGGGAGGTTCCGGCCGAGGCCTCGCGGCCCCGGTCGGTCCCTCAGGTTCCTTCGCAGGAATATCGCTATTCCGGTTCCGGTTCCTGCGGGTCCCGCTCCTTGCCTTGCGGCCGGACTTCGGTTCCCTGGCGGGATCCTCGCTTCTCCGCCTTGCGGCATCGAAGGTCGTTTCCCTGTCGGTCGTCCGGGAAGCAAGCTTCCAGGTCGTCCTTTCGCGGTTCCTTCCGCCCGGGGGCTTCAGGTTCCGCCGGACCCTCGAAGGAAAGTGGGTTCGGCATTGGCTTGCGCCGCCGCCTCGCGCTTCTTCCTTCCGGTTGCCCGGGACCTCGTTTCGATCGGCTTCCGTCCGAAGACATCCGCCGCTCTCCGCGGGGCCGTCACTGAGAGCGTCTCTCCGTTTCCGGAAGGCCGCGCCCTGCGACAAGCCAGTGAGTGCCAGCCTTCGCCGATTCGCCCAAGCGCTATTTCAACGCTTCGGCCTGTGGATAACGGGGATAACGGGGATAACCCAGGTTAAACCGGCCAGAGCCCCGCCGCCCAGTGCGCAAAGGCCAGCCAGGGGCCGGTCTGCGCGATGAAAAGCTTGCCGATCTGCGAGGCGACGACGCCGCCGCCGCCCCAGATCCAGACCTTGTGGATTCGGCCCCGGCTGACCTTGTCATAGGCCATGCCGGCGAAGATCAGCAGGTCGCCGCCGACGAAGAAGGTGAACGGCGCTCCGGCGACGACCGGCGCGAGCTCGATTCGCGCCACCGCCGCTTCGACGATCACGATCGCGGCCAGCAGCATCAGCCTTTTGTGGGTCTCCGCCCGATCGCGCCACAGCACCGCCAGCGCGAACAGGACGGCGAAGCCCTGAATGGCAAAGAAGGCGACGGCGTAGAAGGCGTAGGGGTCGCCGAGGCCCTTGAAGCCGCCGTGCATCGCCCCCACCGCCGCGAGGTTGCCGAGCAGGACCATGGCCACGGCCAGCCCCGCGCCCACCCAGCCGAGCTTGCGGTGCAGGTCGCGGCGGCGGTTGGCGATCAGCACCGGCTGGACGACGAGCAGACCCATCCAGGCGGTGAAGAAGAGGCCGTGGGTGATGAGCAGGGGGCCGACCTCCGGTGTGCTGGGCGACCGCGTCATCCAATGGGCGAGGAAGAAGCTGCGGGCGAAGCCGGCGAAGGTGAGGATGGCGAGATAGAGGCTGGCGCCGGTGTAGAAGAGCCGGTCGTTGCGCCAGCGGACGATCGGTGCCTGGACGGTGGCCATCGAGCTTTCCCCCTACTCGTTTCGGTCCTGGAATATCAGCAGCGTTGCGCGGCTTGCAAGCGGCGACGGCCGCCGCCATGGACTCGCCATGCGCCGCAAAGCCCGCACCGCCTCGAAGCCCGAGAATCGCCCGCGCTTCTGGGGCCGCCATGCCGTCGAGGCGGCGCTCGCCAATCCGGATCGCGAGGTGGTGCGGATCTGGGCGACCCGCGAGGCGGCGGCCGAGGTCGAGCTGCCTGCGGCCGTGCCCTTCACTTATGCCGACGCCGCCGACCTCGGCCGCCTGGTGCCGCGGGACGCGCCCCACCAGGGGCTGGTCATCGAGGTCGAGCGCCTCGACGACCTGCTGCTCGCCGACATCCTCCAGGGGCCTCCCGAGCGCCGCCCCTTGCTCGTCCTCGACCAGGTCACCGATCCGCACAATGTCGGAGCGATCCTGCGCTCCGCGGCCGCCTTCGACGCCCTCGCTCTGGTTACCCAGGATCGTCACGCCCCCCCCGAATCAGGCGCACTCGCCAAGGCCGCGAGCGGAGCGCTCGAGACGGTGCCGTGGGTGCGGGTGGTCAACCTCGCCCGGGCGCTGGACGAGATGGCCGAGGCCGGGTTCTGGCGGATCGGCCTCACCGGCGACGCCGGCATGACCCTCGCCGAAGCGGTCGGGCCGCCGCGGGTCGCTTTGGTGCTTGGCGCCGAAGGGGAGGGGATGCGCCAGAACACCGCGGCGCATTGCGACGCGCTGGCGCGGCTTCCGATCAGCGGCCGGATCGAAAGCCTCAACGTTTCCAACGCGGCCGCGGTCGCGCTATATGCGGTGACGACACACGGGGGGTAATATATGTCTTTGATGCGTTTCGCGTTCGTGGCCGCGGCCTCGCTCGTGCTTTCGTCCTGCATCCTCAGCCCGGGCAAGTTCGTCTCGACGCTGCACATCGCCAAGGACCGCAGCTTCACCTTCACCTATGTCGGCGAGGTCATCCTGCTCGATCCGGCCGCGGCCATGCAGCAGGGCATGCAGGACGGCCTGGCGGGGGCCGCAGACGACGTCGTCGACGAAAACGGCAACAGCGTCGCTCCCGCCGCCCCCGCCACGCCGGCGGCGCCCGCCGCCGAGACCGCCAAGTCGATCGCAGAGGCCAAGGCCGTCGCCGAGGCGCTGTCGAAGGAGATCGGCTACCGCTCGGTCGAATATCTCGGCCACAACAAGTTCCGGGTCGACTATGCGATGACCGGCCGGCTCGACCGCAGCTTCCTCTATCCGATCAACATCGACGCCAAGTCGATCATCCCCTGGATCGCCGTCGAGGTGCGCAAGGACCGCACCGCGCGGATCCTGGCGATCGCGTTCGGCGACCAGGACATGGACATGGGCAGCGCCGCCAAGCCCGATTCGCAGCCGAAGGAGCGTAGCGGCACCTTTACCTTCACCACCGACGCCGAGCTCGTGATGCAGAACAATGAGGACGGCATGGCGCCGGGGCCGGGAACCAGGGTGGTGTGGACGGTGACCCCGACCAGCAAGACCGTGCCGACCGCGGTGGTGCGGTTTCCAAGCTGAAGAATTCCTCCCCGAGCAAGCTCGGGGAGAGTTTAGAACGGGTCCTCCGGCGCGATCCGGACCCTGAGCCCATCGAGATCCGGGCCGAACTCGATCTGGCAGGACAGGCGGCTGTTGGCCGCGCGCTGGTCGGTCGTGTCGAGCAAATCGTCCTCGTCGGCGCCCATCGGCCGGAGCGCCGGCAGCCACTCCTCGTCGACATGGACGTGGCAGGTCGCGCAGCTGCAATTGCCGCCGCACAAGGCGAGCAGCTCGTCGAAGCCCGCGTCGCGGATATTCTCCATGACGCTCCATCCCGCTTTGCCGGTGATGGTCTTTTCCGAGCCGTCGCGGCCGACGATGGTGAGGTTCGCCATGGGCCGCGCCTATGCTAGGCGAGGGTAGCGAAGACAAGGGAGCAATTGTGGGCATCGCCGCCGAGGATCTGCGGATTTCGCTCGACGCGCTGGCAGCGCTCGAGCCCCGCATCGCCGCCGCCCTCGCCGCGGCCGGCTATCCCGAGCCGCGCATCAGCGAACCGGGCTACCAGACCCTGCTGCGCGCGATCGTCGGCCAGCAGGTCTCGGTCAAGGCGGCGGCGTCGATGTGGGCCAAGCTCACCGCCGCGGTCGGCGATCCGCCCGATCCGGCCGCCCTGCTCAAGGCTTCCGACGAGACTCTGCGCGCCGCCGGCCTGTCGCGGCAGAAGGCCTCCTACGCCCGCAGCCTCGCCGAGGAGGTCGTGTCGGGCCGGCTCGACTTCGCCGGGCTGCCCCGGGACGACGAGGAAGCGATCGCCGAGCTGGTGCGCGTCAAGGGGATCGGCCGCTGGACCGCCGAAGTCTATCTCCTGTTCGCGGAAGGGCGGACCGACATCTGGCCCGCGGGCGACCTCGCCGTCCAGATCGAGACCGGACGGATCATGGGCCTCGACGGCAAGCCGACCGAGAAGAAGGTGCGCGAGCTCGCCGAAGCCTGGCGCCCCCACCGCGGCGCCTTCGCGATCTTCACCTGGCACCACCGGCGCAATTCGGCGGCGCCGGTCTGAAGGCCGATCCTCGCGAGCGGTGTGGGTGAGCTGTCTTATAAGACAGGCATTTTTCGGATTTGACCCGCGGGGCCGCGCCTCCCGGTCCCCCGCTCCCTCGGCTCCCCTGGCTCCCCGTGGCGCTCGCCGCCGCTGGCACGCGGAGGCAAACCCGCAGCTGTTCCGGCGCGGATCGTGCCGGACCGGGGACGGAACATTCCGGCGCCCCGGCGCGTCTAGACTGGCGATCCGCGGCCGGAACAGGGGCCCGGAGCTCTAGTAGGAGTAAGCCTCATGGGTCTCATCGTCGCACTCATCATCGGTGGCATTATCGGCTGGCTGGCCAGCATCGTCATGCGCACCAACGGGCAGCAGGGCATCCTGCTCAACATCGTCGTCGGCATCGTCGGCTCGCTGCTCGGCAGCTTCCTGCTCGGACGCTTCTTCGGCGCCGACGGCAACATCATGAACAACGCGCTCGACGGCGGCGTCCTGCTCGCCGCGTTCGTCGGCGCGCTGATCCTGCTGGCGATCGTCAACCTCTTCCGCCGGGGCGCCGTCCGCTAAAGCGGGCCGCACGGCAGAAACGAGGGCCCGCCGGAGCGATCCGGCGGGCCTTTTCGCACCCCGTCA
>JAXDPG010000189.1:0-3142 GCA_034668485.1 Sphingomonadales bacterium | reverse complement strand
TCCCCGAGATAGCTCTCGGCGGTCTCGCGCATCTTCTGGAGGATGAAGGCGCTGATCTGGCTCGGCGAATAATCCTCCCCGCCCGCCTTGACCCACGCGTCGCCGTTCTTGCCCTTGACGATCGTGTAGGGGACCAGCTCGGTGTCCTTCTTGGTCACCGGATCGTCGAAGCGGCGGCCGATCAGCCTTTTGACCGCGAAGACGGTATTCTCGGGGTTGGTGACCGCCTGGCGCTTGGCCGGCTGGCCGACGAGCCGCTCGCCGTCCTTGGCGAACGCGACGATCGAGGGGGTGGTGCGGGCGCCTTCCGCATTCTCGACGACCTTGGGCTTGCCGCCTTCCATGACGGCGACGCAGCTGTTGGTCGTGCCGAGGTCGATTCCGATGACTCTAGCCATGCTTAATCCTCTTGTGCCCCAAAAGTTTACCGCACCCCTGCGTCCTTCGAGGGAGGCACGCGGAGTGTTTCGGAAGCGATATAGGGGTGGATTCCGACGCGACAAGAAGTCGACGCGCCGCTAGGAAGCGGCAGCCATGAAGAAGATGCTCAAATGCCTCGTTTTTGCGCTTCCGGCGGGCGCGGCGCTGGTCGCGGGCTGCGACCGCCCGCCGGCCGACGGCACCGTCCGGGTCAGCGACGCCTGGGTGCGGCTGCCGGCGGCGAAGAGCGGCCCGGGCGGCGCCTATTTCCGGATGGAGGCGGGCAGCGAGGGCACCCGGCTGCTCGGCGTGTCGAGCCCGGCGGTGCGCTGGATCGAGCTTCACGAGTCCAGCATGAGCGGCTCGACCGCGAAGATGAAGCGCCACAAGGAAGTCGAATTCCCGAGCCGCGGCGAGCTCGTCTTCGAGCCGGGCGGCCGCCACGCCATGCTGTTCGGGATCAGCCGCCAGGTGAAGGCCGGCGATCGCATCCCCCTCACCTTCTCGTTCAACGTCGCTCCGCCGATAACGGTCGAGGCGGAGGTGCGCGGGCCGGCCGACGAGGATCCGCACGCGGGGCATTGAATTCGCGTCGCCGCAGCGAAGCCTGGGGCCCCGGCGGGTGACAGGCTCGGCGCCCTTCGCCCCCTGGGACCCCAGCCTTCGCTGGGGTGACGGCTGTCACGCTCTGCGCTAACCTCCGCCCTTGCAAAACAAGGGAGGCTCGCATGTCCGGATTCAGGGACTTCATCGCGAAGGGGAATGTGCTCGACCTGGCGGTGGCGGTGATCATCGGCGCGGCGTTCGCGACCATCGTCACCTCGCTCACCGACGACATCATCATGCCGGTCATCGGCTGGCTGTTCGGCGGGCTGGATTTCTCGAGCTATTTCGTCCGCCTCGGCCCGGTCCCCGCCGGCTATGCGGGGGACCCCAACAATTATGCGGCGCTCAAGGAAGCCGGCGTGCCGATGATCGGCTACGGCCAGTTCGCCACCGCCGTGGTCGCCTTCCTGATCCTCGCCTTCGTGATCTACCGGCTGGTCAAGGCCGCCTCGCGCTTCCAGCGGGCGCCCGAAGCCGCACCGGCGGGACCGAGCGACGAGCTGCTGGTGCTGCGCGAGATCAGGGACGAGCTCAAGGCACGCCCCTGATCCGGGAGTTCAGAACCGCTTGCGGGCGGTGACTCCGACGGTGCGGGGCTGGCCGACGTTGAAGCCGAGCCGGGCGCGGCCGCCGCGCTCGCGATCGAACGAGAGGATCGCATTCTCGTCGAACAGGTTGTTGACGTAGAGAATGAAGTCGAAGCCCGCGGCCGTCTGGATCCCGGCGCTGAGGTTGACCAGCTGATAGGCCGGCAGCTTGAGGTCGAGGGTGGTCGAAGCGCCCGCCGGTGCTCCGCCGAACGGCAGCCCGTGCACGAAAGTGCGCGGATTATTCTCCTGGTCGCCCGGCTGGGTGAAGCGGGTGCCGACATGCTGGAAGGTGGCGCCGAAATAGGCGTCGTCGCCATGCTCGCCGATCGGGAAGGTGTAGAAGGCGCTGGCGGCGAGCTGGAACTTGGGCACCGACGGCAGCCGGTTGCCTTCGCGAATGCCTTCGAGCACCTGGCCGTTCTGCTTGAGCCTGGTCTCGTCGAACTGCGCCTCGATCCAGCTGCCGGCGAGCGACAAATCGAGGCCGTGCACCGGCCGCGCGGTCAGCTCGAACTCGACACCCATCGTATGCGCGTCGGCGTTGAACACGACGCGCGACGAGCATGAGCCGGCGTCGGCGGTGACCTGGAGGTTGCTGATGTCCGTGTAGAAGGCGGCGGCGTTGACGCTGACCGCTCCGAATTGCGACTTCACGCCGGCTTCGTAATTCCACAGGTTCTCGTCGTCATAGCGGTCGAAGCCGCCATAATCGATCCGGTCCTGGGCGCTGCACAGCCCCTCGTTGAGCGGGTCGTTGACTCCGCCGAGGCGGAAGCCCTTCGACGCCTGCAGGTTGACGACCACGTTATCGCGCGCCTCGTAGCTGAGCAGCAGCCGCGGCGAGAAACCGTCGGACTTGGTCTCGTCGGTCTGGTTGTCGCCATTGGAGAAGAGACCGCCCGACTTGAAGCTGCGGACCTCCTTGAAATCGTAATAGCGAAGGCCGGCGGTGGCGGTCAGCGCCTCGGTGATGTCGTAGCTCGCCTCGCCGAACAGGGCCTTCTGCTTGATGTCGTAGGGGAGGTCGGCATTGTAGGGCGAGTTGAGCGGGAAGCCGTTGGCGACCGCGGCGGCGGTGCCGGCGCCGAAGCGGGCGTTGATATAGGCGTCGTAGCCCGGGGTCGGCAGCCGCTGCGCGTAGATTCGGTCGACGTCCGAATAGAAGGCGCCGATCAGCCACTGGAAGGGGCCGTCGCCGTTGGACGAGAGCCGCAATTCCTGGGTGAAGGTCTTGAGGTCGGTGGTGTCGACGAGGTTGGAAGGCAGCTC
This sequence comes from Sphingomonadales bacterium, assembly GCA_034668485.1. Taxonomy (GTDB): domain Bacteria; phylum Pseudomonadota; class Alphaproteobacteria; order Sphingomonadales; family Sphingomonadaceae; genus Allosphingosinicella. The sequence goes on along the minus strand of JAXDPG010000189.1, from coordinate 257 downwards.
GACGCCGCCGGCCGGGAAGCCGAGGTCGACCGAGACGCTGCCGGTCAGCGCGCTGGCGTCGCGGCTGACCAGGATGTCGCGGTTGATGTAGCTCGTCACCGAGGTCAGGTCGATGCCGCCGAGGTCGGCCGACGCGGTGAGGTCGGCGAGCAGGGTGTTGTCGGAGAATTTCTCCCGCAGCCGGAGAAACTGCTCACGTTCGCCCAGCTGGATCGCCGGGCGCGTGGTCGTGAAGCGGTTGGCATAGAGGTTGTAGA
>JAXDPG010000188.1:0-12224 GCA_034668485.1 Sphingomonadales bacterium | reverse complement strand
TCGAGCTGATGAAGCGCCACAAGATCTCGGGCATCCCGGTGACCGAAAAAGGCGGCCGCCTGGTCGGCATCCTCACCAACCGCGACGTCCGCTTCGCCGAAAATCCGCGGCAGCCGGTCGCCGAGCTGATGACCCGCGACAATCTCGCCACGGTCGGCCCCGGCGTCAGCCCCGAAGAGGCGAAGCGGCTGCTTCACCAGCGGCGCATCGAGAAGCTGATCGTCGTCGACTCGGCCGGCCGCTGCACCGGCCTGTTCACCGTCAAGGACATCGAGAATACCGGAAAATATCCGGGCGCCACCAAGGATTCGGCGGGGCGGCTGCGGGTCGCCGCGGCGACCACGGTCGGCGACAAGGGGTTCGAGCGCTCGGAAGCGCTGATCGACGCCGAATGCGATCTCATCGTCATCGACACCGCCCACGGCCACAACCGCGAGGTCGCCGCAGCGGTCGAGCGGATCAAGCGCTTGTCCAACGCCGTCCAGATCGTCGCCGGCAACGTCGCCACCGCCGAGGCGACCAGGGCGCTGATCGGAGCAGGGGCGGACGCGGTGAAGGTGGGAATCGGCCCCGGCTCGATCTGCACCACCCGCGTCGTCGCCGGCGTCGGGGTGCCCCAGCTCACCGCGATCATGGACGCGGCCGAGGCGGCCGCCCCGTCCAATACGCCCGTGATCGCCGATGGCGGCCTCAGGACCAGCGGCGACCTCGCCAAGGCGCTCGCCGCCGGCGCCTCGACGGTGATGGCGGGCTCGCTGCTCGCCGGGACGGAGGAAGCGCCGGGCGAGACCTTCCTCTACCAGGGGCGCTCCTACAAATCCTATCGCGGCATGGGCTCGGTGGGCGCCATGGCGCGCGGCTCGGCCGACCGCTATTTCCAGCACGACATCAAGGACCAGCTGAAGCTCGTCCCGGAAGGGATCGAGGGCCAAGTGCCCTACAAGGGCCCGGCCAAGGACGTGATCCACCAGCTGGTCGGCGGCATCAAGGCGGCGATGGGCTATACCGGCGCCGCCACGCTCGACGAGCTTCGCGCCAAAGCGAAATTCGTCCAGATCACCAATGCCGGCCTGCGCGAAAGCCACGTCCACGACGTCGCCATCACCCGCGAGGCGCCCAATTACCCGACCTCGGGCTGAGCGTTGACCCCGGCCGCACGCGCGCAGGCGGCGATCGAGCTGGTCGACGAGATCGCCGCCGCGGCGAGGGGAGGGGGCGCGGCGGCGGACACCCTCATCGCCCGCTATTTCAAGACCCGCCGCTATGCCGGCTCGAAGGACCGGCGGGCCGTGCGCGAGCTCGTCTACCGGGCGATCCGCGCCTGGCCGGAGCCGCCCCCTTCCGGACGCTCCGCACTGCTCGGGCTGGCCGCCCGGGATTCGCTGCTGCTCGCTTCGTTCGACGGCTCGCCGCACGGCCCGGCCGAAGCCTCGCCGGGGGAGACCGGCCTCGCGCCGCCCTCCTCGCCGGTGCCCAAATGGCTTTCGCGCCGGTTCGATCCCTCGGTCACGGCCGCCGACCGGCAGTCGCTTCTCGAGCGCGCGCCGCTGGACCTGCGGGTCAATCGCCTCCGCGCCGCCCGGGACGAACTCCTTGCGGCCTTTCCCGGCGCGATCCCGACCCCCTTGTCGCCGGTCGGCCTGCGGCTCCCCGGGGCGGTCGCGGTGGAGGCGAGCGAGGCCTGGTCCGCCGGCCTCGTCGAGGTCCAGGACGAAGGCAGCCAGCTCCTCGCTCTGGCCTGCGCCGCCGCACCCGGCGAGACCGTCCTCGACCTCTGCGCCGGGGCCGGCGGCAAGACCCTCGCGCTCGCCGCCGAAATGGGCAATTCGGGCCGCCTCATCGCGTCCGACACGGACCGCGGCCGCCTCTCGCGGATGGACTTTCGGCTGAAGCGGGCCGGAGCGACGATCGTCGAACCCAGGTTGCTCAACCCGGGCCGGGAGCGGGAGGCGCTTGCCGACCTCGTCGACGCCCCCGATCTGGTCCTCGTCGACGCGCCCTGCTCGGGGACGGGCACCTGGCGCCGCAATCCCGAGCTGCGCTGGCGCCTGACTCCGCGACGCCTCGCCGCCTACGTAAAGCTGCAGGCCTATCTTCTCGATCTGGCGGCGGAGCTGGTGCGGCCGGGCGGGCATATAGTCTACGCCGTCTGCTCGCTGCTCGCCGAGGAGGGCCGGGGCCAGGCCGCCGCTTTCGAAAGCCGTTCAGCCATGGTTTCGGAAGCGCTCGCCATGACGGCCGGACGGGCCGCCGGCGCCGGGCGGATCCTCACCCCGGCGCATGACGGCACGGACGGCTTTTTCGTCGCGCGGTGGCGGGCGCCATGCTAAGCCTGCCGGCGACTTCGATCATGGAGAATTTAATGCGCCTCACCCCCATCGCCCTGACCGTCGCCATCGCCTTGGCGACCGTGGCGAGCGCCGGCCAGGGCCAGAAGCCCGACGACCAGATCGATACGCGCTCGGTCGCGCTGGCCGGCCAGGCCCAGAATCTGGCAGCCCAGGCCCGCTACCAGGACGCGACCGACCTCTACGAATCCGCGCTCGCCGTCGATCCGCGCAACCGCCAGGCTTATATAGGCCTGGCCAGGGCCGCGCAGGGGCTGAAGCTGCCCGGCAAGGCGATCAAATTCTATTTCGAGGCCCTGAAGCTCGAGCCCAACGACGTCGCCGCGTTGGAAGGCCAGGGCGAGGCTTTGGTCCAGCGCGGCGCGGTCGAGCGCGCCAAGCAGAATCTCGAGCGGATCAAGACGCTGTGCACGGCGCCCTGTCCGCAGGCGAACCAGCTCGCCGCCATCATCGCCAAGGGCCCGCCGCCCGAGGTCCTGACGGCGCAGCGACCCGAGGTCGGCACGCCGCACAACTAGGCGTCGAGCAGCCTCGCCACGGCCACGAATTCCTCGACCGACAGGGTCTCGGCGCGGCGTTCGGCGTCGATGCCGAGCGCCACCAGCGATTCCAGCGCCCCGGGGAGGCCCTTCAGGCTCTGGCGAAGCATCTTGCGGCGCTGCCCGAAGGCGGCGGCGGTGAGTCTTTCGAGCGTCGCGGCGCGAACCCCCTCCGGCGCGTCCTTCGGGACGATGTGGACGACGGCGGACATCACCTTGGGCGGAGGCACGAAGGCCGAGCGGTGGACCTTCATCGCGATGCGCGGCTCGCTGCGCCACTGGGCGAGCACCGCCAGCCGGCCGTAGGCGCCGGTGCCCGGCCGGGCGACGATCCGCTCGGCCACCTCGAGCTGGAACATCAGGGTCAGCGACGCCCACCAGGGCGGCCAGGGCTGGCCGCCGAGCCAGCGCACGAGCAGGGCGGTGCCGACATTGTAGGGGAGGTTGGCCGCGACATGGGCGCCGCGGCCGGCTTCGGCCGCCTCGTCGATCGCCAGCGCGTCGCCTTCGATCACCCTGAGCCGGCCTTCCGCCGCCTCTCCGACCTCGGCCAGCGCGGGCAGGCAGCGGCGATCGCGCTCGACGGCGACCACGTCGGCGCCGGACCGGAGCAGGGCTCGGGTGAGGCCGCCGGGGCCGGGGCCGACCTCGTAGACACGCTGACCCGCAAGCTCGCCCGGCACCCGGGCGATGCGGTCGAGCAATTGCTCGTCGAGCAGGAAATTCTGACCGAGCGCCTTGGCGGCGCGCAGCCCGTGCCGCGCGATGACGTCGCGCAGCGGGGGCAAGGGTCTCACGCCGCCGCGAGCCGCCCGGCGAAGTCGGCGGCCATCTTCAGAGCCGCGATCATCGCGTCGGGCAGCGCCCGGCCCTGGCCGGCGAGGTCAAAGGCGGTGCCATGGTCGGGCGAGGTACGGACGATCGGCAGGCCGAGCGTGATGTTGACGCCCTCGTCGAAATGGAGGGTCTTGAGCGGCACCAGCGCCTGGTCGTGATAGAGGCACAAAGCCGCGTCGTAAGTGGCGCGCATTCGGGGGTGGAACATCGTATCCGGGGCGTGCGGCCCGGTCACGTCCGCCTCCTCCTCGCGAAGCCGCTGGATCGCCGGCATGACGATGTCGATCTCCTCGCGTCCGAGCGCGCCGCCCTCGCCGGCATGGGGGTTGAGGCCGGCCACCGCGAGGCGGGGCCGCCCGATGCCGAACAGGCGCTTGAGGGCCCGGATGGTGGTGCGGCCGCGGGCCACGATCAGCTCCGGGGTGAGCAGGCCGGGCACGTCGCGCAACGCCACATGGGTGGTGACCGGTACCGTCCGGAGCGTCGGTCCGGCCAGCATCATCGCCACCATCTCGGCGGCGATTCCGCAGCGCTCGGCAACGAACTCGGTCTGGCCCGGATGGGTGAAGCCGATCGCGTAGAGCTGTGCCTTGGAGACCGGGCCGGTGACCAGCCCCGAGCTGGCGCCCGACCGGGCGAGGCCGACGGCGAGCTCGAGCGCGTCAAGGGCGTTGCGCGCCCCTTCGAGGGTGGGATGGCCGGGCCGGGTCTCGCCGGCCGCGTCGATCCGGATCACCGGAAGCTTGCCCGGGAAGCAGAGCGCCGCCTCGTCGGGGCCGGCCACGACCTGGAGCGGTCCGTCCCAGACCGCCCGCAGCGCTTCCGGCGTGCCGACCGCGAAGAAGGGCGCAAGGCCTTCCGACTCGCGTTGCTCCCAGGCCTTGGCGGTGATCTCCGGCCCGATCCCGGCGGGGTCGCCGAGCGCGACGGCCAGCGGGCCGATCACGAGCGCCGGCTAGCGATAATCGACCACCGCGTCGCGCCTCAGGTCGCGCAGGAAACGCCGCGCGCGGAGATTGACCCGGTTCTCGGCCAGCTGGTTGTAGACCTGGTCGAATGAGAGGGTGCCGGCGGGATCGGGATCGTCGCGGCCGCACAGGACAAGGACGCTCACCCGCTCGCTCGAGGAACCGAAGGGCGGAGTCGCCTGGCCGACCCCCAGCGCGAGCAGGGTCTGCTGCAGCGACGGCGGCAGGTCGCGGACCTTCACCTGGTCGTTGGTGATCACCTCGGCCCCGATCGGACCCGCGGCCGCCTCGGCGCCGCCGCAGCCGCCCATCGACTGGGCGGTGCGCACCAGCGTCTGTGCCTTCTCCTCGAGCTGCGCGGCGGTCCCGCCCGGAGGCAGCGGGATCGATATCTGCTTCAGGCTGAGCACCGCGTCGCGCGGATCGGCGGTCAGCACCTGACGGGTGTCGGTGACCGCGATGATCGAGAAGCCGCCAGGGATCGCGATCGGATCGCTGACCGTGCCGACCGGCATCGACTGGACCGCGGAGGAGAGCGCCTCGGGCAGCTGGGCGGCCCGGACCCAGCCGAGGTCGCCGCCGACCGCGGCGGTCGAGGCTTCGGAAAACTGGCGGGCATAGGCCACGAAGGACGCGCCGCCGCGCAGCTGCTGGACGATGCGCTGGGCGTTGGCGCGGGCTTCCGCCGCCGTCTCGGGTGTCGCCGACAGGAAGATTTCGGAGACCTTGAACTCCTGCGTGCCCTTGGCGGCGTTGAGCCGGTCGATGACCGACTGCACTTCCTCCTCGCTGACGTTGACGAACGGCTCGATCCGGCTGCGCTGAAGGCGCGACCAGGCCATTTCGCCGTGGATCTGGCTCTTGAGAGTCTCGGGCGACGAGCCGGAGGCGCGCAGGAAGGCCGAGAATTCCTCCGGCGACTTGTTGAATTGCGACTGGGCGTAGCGGGCGAAATATTGATCGACCTCGCGCTGGGTCACCTTGATGTCGGCCTGCTCCGCGGCCTGGATCTCGAGCACTTCGTCGACGAGGTTGCGAAGCACCTGCTGGCGCAGCCGCGGCAGCTCGTCGGCCGGAATCTGGCCGCCGCTCGCCAGCCGGATGATGGCAAGGCGGTGATCGACGTCGGTGCGGGTGATGACGGCGCCGTTGACGATCGCCGTCGCCTTGCGGACGTTGGGATCCTCATCGGTGAGGAATTGCGGGTTGGCGGGAATGTTGAGGCTCGCCGAGGGGACCGGTCCGGCCGGGTCCCCGACGGTCTGGGCAAGAGCCGCAGCGGCCGCCAGTGAGCCGGCCACCAGCAGCGCCGTCCCGTGAAAAATGCCGAGCTTCATCATTCCTCCAATAAATGCAGGCCGCGAAGATGCCTGAAAATTGCTGAACCCCAGCTTACGCGCGTCTCTTTAGCGCCCGAGATTCTTGAGCGCCACCCGGAACTGGAAAGTGTTGCCGCGGCGGAAGTCGCCGGCGGTGTCGTAGTCGCGGCGCCAGGTCACTCCGATCTCGAGGCAATCGTCGTCGTAGCTGATGCCGAGCCGGTGGCGCACCGGCTCGTAGCCGTCGGCGCGGGACAGCGGATCCTCGCGCCGGTCGGTGAGGTCGATGACGGTCGAGCCGAAGATCGACCAATAGCCGGCGAAGCGGACCCGGCCGCCGAGGCGTAGTTCCTCGCGGTCGCGAAGGTCCTCGATGGTCGGGTCGATGTCGCGGTTGAGGCGGAGGTAGCCGATCGTGGCGTAGGTCTGCCGGCCGCCGACGACGGCGTCGATCTCGTTGCGCCGGATTTCGAAATGATCCTTGTCGACGCGGAAGCGGTGGACGAGGTTGAGCTTGCGTCCGATCTTGACGTTGGTCCGTCCGACATAATCGGAGAAGCGGTCGGAAAGGCCGGTGCCCGAGGGCAGGATGCTTGCCTTGTTGTCGAGCCGGTAGCTCTGCCCGATCGTCGTGCGGATCTCGATTCCCGGCATGTCGAACGCCCAGTCGAGCCCGTAAGTGGCCCGCGGCCCGTCCTCCCAGCGGTCGTAGCCGGGGAAACGGTTGAGCGCGAACAGGTTCGAATCCTCGAGGTCGACCGAACGCGCATCCTCATTGGGGATGTCGAGATTGTCCGACGCGCCCGAGAGGACGAGCTGGAGCCGCGGCGTCAGCCGCTGGGTACCGCCGAGGAAGGGGCCGACCAGGGGCCAGCGCAACTCCCCGGCCAGGGCACCGATCGCCCGCGCGTTCCAGCCCTGGTCGCCGCGATAGATGAGCGTGGAGGTCAGGCCATTGTCGGTGCTGTGATAGACGTCGCCACGCGCATAAGCGGTGAGGATCAGCTCCTGGCCCCAGCCGGTGATTCGGCGCCGGTCCCAGCGGGCGCCGGCGAACGCGCGCTGCGTGTCCTGGCCTTCGGGCCTGAGGATGGCGAGGCTGTTCGCCTGCAGCTCGACCTTTCCTCCCCAGATCGGTGCGGGGAGGCGCCAGCGCGCGTCGATGGCGGGCAAGACGATCGGCTGCTGGCCGGCGACGTCGGTCGCGCGCAGGCCCTGGAAGGCCCAGCCGGCGATCGAGATGTAGCTGTCGGCGGTGACCCGCTCGGCGTTGACGAACGAGCGGAGGCGGCTGTCGCGGGAAATGTCGTAGCGGCGAAGGAAGGTCTTGTCGGTGACGTAGCGGGCGGAGGCAGTGACGCTCCAGATCGGGCTCAGCTGGAAGCGTCCATTGCCTTCGAGATAGGCGCGGATGCCCTCGTCGCGCAGCGTCGTCGCCGGGGAGGTAAGCGGAATGCGGGAGCCGTAAGTCACGTAGGCCCCGAGCTGGAAGGCGCCGGGCCCGGTCAGCTGGCGGTAACGCCCCTCCAGCATCGGAGCCACTTCGGTGTAGACGTGGGGCGTGACCGTCGCATCGCGGTTCGGCGCCAGCTTCAGATAATAAGGCACCGACAGCTCGAAGCCGTTGCTCGAGCTCACCCGCATGTCGGGGACGAGCAGGCCGCTGCCGCCGCCCTCGCTCCCGTCCGGGTGCGACAGGAAGGGCAAGGCGATGATCCGCGCCCCGAGCAGGTTCAGTGAAGCGCCTTCGTACCGTATCCGGTTCTTGACCGGATCGTGGACGACCTTGACGGCATTGATCTGCCAGGTCGGATTCTTCGGGCAGCCTTTCTTGCTGAGCACGGCGCAGGGCGAATAAGCGGCCCGGTAGAGGGTCGTGTAGCCGTCCTTGCGCTCGGCGCGGTCGGCGGCGAGGCGGCCGCCGTCGGCGAGCACCAGCAGCATGTTCTGGACGACGCCGTTCTTGAGCGCATCGGTGAGGACGACGCTGTCGGCATAGGCGATGTCGCCGCCAGGGTTGACGATTCGGACATTGCCTTCGGCTCGGACCTCGTCCGTGGACCGGTTCCAGGTCACCCGCCCGGCGCGAAGCCGATTGCCCTCGCTGGTCATGCGCACGTCGCCGCTCGCCGTCACCAGCTGCGTCCCGTTGTCGTAGGAGAGCTGGTCGGCGCTGAAATCGACCTCGCGCGGATCCCCGGCAGGGGCGGCGGAATCCTCGTCGACGGCACCCGCCTGCTGGGCGATCGCCGCCCCGGGGGCGGCAAGCAGCAGCGGCAGCGCGGTCAGGCAGATGAGATTGAGCTTCTTCACTTTCCCCGCCGCCAGGAGCACACGCGACCGTCCCCGGCCTATCGCACCGGACGGGCGGCGCTGCAATGCCGCAAGCCCGTCCCCCTTTGCAGCGGCGGGGCGAGCGCCTAGAGGCGAAGTGAAAGCCAGGAGTCCCTACGCCCCATGAAGATCAGCTTCGCCAGTGAACGCCCCGCCGGCCCCTATGCGCTCGCTTTGCCGATGTGGAGCGAGGACATGATTTCCGATCGCCTCGCCGGCCTCGACCCCGGCGTCCGGACCGTCGCCGCCCGCGCCGTCGAGGCGCAGCGCTTCGAGCGCGAGGCGGCGTCGCTCGCCGAGACCTTCGTCGCCGAAGGGGAGGACGCCCGCCGCCTGCTGCTGGCCGGCCTCGGCGACCGCCGGCAGGACGAGGCTTTGTTCGAGAAGGTCGGCGGCGCTCTGACGGCGAAGCTGCTGACCTCCGGAGAAACCCGGCTGGTGGTCGATCTCACCGGCCTTGGAGTGGACGCCGAAGCGGCCGCTCGGATCGGCTTCGGCGCCGCCGCCCGCGCCTGGCGCTACGACCGCTACCGCACCAAGCTGCCCAAGAAGCAGAAACCGACCCTCGAAGAGATCGTGATCGTCGGCGCCGGCGAGGGGGGCGGCGAGGGCGGCGGCGAGGCCTGGAGCCGCCGCCAGGCCCTGCTCGACGGCCTAACGCTCACCCGCGAGCTCGTCACCGAGCCGGCCAACATCGTCTATCCCGAGACCTTCGTGGAGCGCTGCCGCAAGCGGCTGGAGCCGCTCGGCGTGGAGCTCGAGGTGCTCGACGAGAAAAGGATGGGCGAGCTCGGCATGGGCGCCCTGCTCGGCGTCGGCCAGGGCTCGCGCCGGCCGCCGCGGCTGCTGGCGATGCGCTGGAACGGCGGCAAGGCCGGCGGCACGCCGGTCGTCTTCGTCGGCAAGGGCATCACTTTCGACACCGGCGGCATCTCGATCAAGCCGGCGCTCGGCATGGAAGCGATGAAATGGGACATGGGCGGCGCCGGCGCCGTCGCCGGGGCGATGGCGGCGCTCGCCGGCCGCAAGGCGAAGGCCAATGTCGTCGGCGTCTGCGCGCTGGCCGAGAACATGCCCGACGGCAACGCCCAGCGGCCGGGCGACGTCGTCACCAGCCTGTCGGGGCAGACCATCGAGGTGATCAACACCGACGCCGAAGGGCGACTGGTCCTGTCCGACGCGATCACCTGGGCGCAACGCCAGTACAAGCCCGAAGTGATCGTCGACCTCGCCACCCTGACCGGGGCGATGATCATCGCTCTGGGCCACGAATATGGCGGCCTGTTCTCCAATGACGACGGCCTTGCCGGCCAGCTGACCGCGGCGGGCACGGCGAGCGGCGACAAATTGTGGCGGATGCCGCTCGGCGAACCCTACGACAAGCTGATCGAATCGGCGATCGCGGACATGAAGAATGTCGGCCCGCGCGAGGGGGGTTCGATCACCGCGGCGGTCTTCCTCCAGCGCTTCGTCGAGACCGGCGTCAAATGGGCCCATCTCGACATCGCCGGAATGGCCTGGGCGGAAAAGCCGAGCCACCTCTACGACAAGGGCGCCACCGGCTTCGGAGTCGCCCTGCTTGACCGCTTCGTGGCCGACAATTTCGAAGGGTGATCGTCGACTTCTACCACCTCACCGCGTCGCCGCTCGAACGCGCCCTCCCCAGCATCGCCGAAAAGGTGCTGGCCGGCGGCGGGCAGCTGCTGGTGGTGGCCGAGCCCGGCCTGCTCGCCCGCCTCGATGAGCAATTGTGGAGCTATGCGAAGGACAGCTTCCTCCCGCACGGCCGCGAGCGGCCCGAAAGTCAGCCCGTGCTCCTGTCTCCGGAGCCCGAGGCGGCGAACGGCGCGACCAACGTAGCGCTGGCCGACGGGCGCTGGCGCGACGAGGCGCTGGGCTTCGAGCGCACCTTCTACTTCTTCGACAATGACGGCCGCGACGCCGCGCGCGAGGCCTGGCGGGCGCTGAAGACGAAACCGGAAGTCGAGGCGCGCTACTGGAAGCAGGACGAGCGCGGCAAGTGGGTCGAGGGGCCCTGAACCTTGCGCTCACGCGGCCCGGCCTCTAGAGAGCCGCGCAAATCCCACCCCATCACGGAGCATTCAGCCGGCCATGGCGACCGAACGCACTTTCTCGATCATCAAGCCCGACGCGACTCGGCGCAACCTCACCGGAGCGATCACCGCCAGGCTCGAGGAAGCCGGCCTTCGCGTCGTCGCCTCGCGCCGGATCCGGATGACCCGGGAGCAGGCCGAAGGCTTTTACGCCGTCCACCGCGAACGGCCCTTCTTCGCCGACCTCGTCCGCTTCATGACCTCCGGGCCGGTGGTGGTGCAGGTGCTCGAAGGGGAGAATGCCGTCGCCCGCAACCGCGAGGTGATGGGCGCCACCAACCCGGCCAATGCCGACGAGGGCACGATCCGCAAGCTCTTCGCCGAGTCGATCGAGGCGAACAGCGTCCACGGCTCCGACAGCGCGGAGAATGCCGGGATCGAGATCGACTTCTTCTTCAAGCCCGAAGAGATCGTGGGCTAGTTCCTGCCTTCTCGTCATTGCGAGCGAAGCGAAGCAATCCAGCGCCGTGTCGCCGCCGGCTGGATTGCTTCGTCGCTTCGCTCCTCGCAATGACGAGGATAGGGGCGAATCAGGGCAGCAAATCCACATGCCCCGGCCTCAGCCGGGCACAGAATAGATCCAGCGTCTCGGGATAGAGCCGGTGCTCCTCCTTGAGCACGCGCTCGGCCAGCTGCTCCGGCGTCTCCCGTTCGCGAACGCGCACCTTCGCCTGCGCCAGCACCGGGCCGCCGTCGAGGTCGTCCGTCACCAGATGGACCGAGCAGCCCACCCAGATCTCCCCCGCCTCGAGCGCCCGCCGGTGGGTGTCGAGGCCCTTGTAGGCCGGCAGCAGGGAAGGGTGGATGTTGAGGATCCGCCCCTCCCATCGACGGATGAACTCGCCCGACAGCAGCCGCATGTAACCGGCCAGCGCCACCAATTCGACGTCGGCCTCGCGCAACGCCAGGTCGAGCAGATGGTCGAACGCCTCGCGCTCCATCCCCTTGTGGCTGTGCGCCCAGGTCGGGATGCCGAGCCGCCTCGCGACGACCAGGCCGCGCGCCTCGGGCGCATTCGAGGCGACGAGGGCGAGATCGTAGCTGCGCGCCTCGCGGCGCTTATATTCGCTGAGCGCGACCATGTTGGTGCCGCGTCCGGAGACGAGCACTCCGACCCGGACGCGATCAGCCATGGTGGGACGCCGTCCAGTCCCCCCGGGCGCTCCAGGTGCCGCCCGGGCCGGCCACGGTGCAGCCCTTGCGGCCGTGCTCGACCCGGCCGAGGCGGAGCAAGGTCTCGCCAGCCTCTTCAAGCAGTTGCGAGACGTCGTTCACATCGGCCTCGGCAACGATCAGGGCCATGCCGACGCCGCAGTTGAAGGTCCGCGCCATTTCCTCGGGCTCGATATTCCCCTGCGCCTGGAGGAAGGCCATCAGCCGCGGCTGCGGCCAGCCTGTCGCGTCGATCCGGGCGTGGAGGCTCTCGGGGAGCACGCGTGGGATGTTTTCGAGCAGCCCGCCGCCTGTGATGTGGGCCATCGCATGCACCTTGCCGGCGCGGACGGCGGGCAGGAGCGAGCGGACGTAGATGCGCGTCGGCGCCAGCAAGGCGTCGATCAGAAGCCGCTCGGCATCGAACAAAGCGGGCCGCTCGAGCTTCCAGCCCCTGTCGGCGGCGAGGCGGCGCACCAGCGAGAAGCCGTTCGAATGGACGCCCGAGGAGGCCAAGCCGAGGATGACGTCGCCGGCCGCTACCTTCCCGCCCGTCAGCACCTCGTCGCGCTCGACCGCTCCGACGCAGAAGCCGGCGAGGTCGTAATCGCCA